>NZ_BAAGYK010000169.1:1293-2251 GCF_054779355.1 Azotobacter armeniacus | reverse complement strand
TGGGCCGCCTGAAGGCGGCTGTCGCTACAGGCCAAACTTGAGCTGGTCATAGTGCTCATCTTCCTTTTCCTGGTTCCGGATGTATGCACGTACCACCCCCTCGTTCAGCCCCACGGTTGAAACGAAATACCCCCGAGCCCAGAAATTCTCACCCGTGAAGTTCTTCGCCTTTCCCATAAAACGCCGCGCTATCGAAATCGCACTCTTGCCCTTGATGTAGCCCACCACATACGACACCGAGTGCTTGGGTGGGATGCTGATGCACATGTGGACATGGTCAGGCATCAAATGGCCCTCCACTATCCGGCACTCCCTCTGCCTCGCCAACTCATGCAACAGCTCGCCAAGGTGCTTGCGAATTGCTCCGAAGATCGCCTTTTTGCGCCTCTTCGGGATGAAAACAACGTGGTACTTACAGTCCCACTTCGTGTGCGTGAGACTCTGATAGTCTCTCATCGGGTACCTCCTATCTCTTGGTCGAGACAGAAGGCTCCCGATGACCGTATCACACGGTCAAACCTCAAGGAGTCCCCCGGCTAAGCCGGGGGATTACCTTATTTATTTATGGACAACATTGGTGTTGATGCCGTGGCTCAATGCCACGCTGGCGACGGAGGCGCCGGGTTGGCCACACTCCTGCACGACTTGAGCCTTGAAGGCCGTGGAATAGGAACGACGCTGCATGATTTCCCCGCTTGAAAAGGTGTCCACGATGAATAGGTGGACACCATCTCTTAGCTTGGCGGGTTCAAGCCAGACGACTTGGCCAGACGGTTACATAACTGCGACTGACCGATCCGGCCAACCAGCATTAATTGCGAATGAACCTGCATTGATTGTCGCCGACCTGCATTCCATCGGCGCGGGCTCACGCTTTCTGCAACTGAACATCACTGCCTTGGCCGTCCAAAAAACCAAGGTTTACTGGACGCTGGCCTCGCGTCTGGCGGAAACCGAG
>NZ_BAAGYK010000169.1:627-1283 GCF_054779355.1 Azotobacter armeniacus | reverse complement strand
ACTAAGCGTGTGTTTCAACGTCCAGATACAGCTAGGTCTGGCCCAGATTCTTCCATGCTGTAAGCCATCGCCTACAGCAGATCGAGCGTTCGCCCAATAGGCTCAGAACGGCTGCCGGCGTAGATTGAATCCCACCAAGACGTCGAAGGAACGACGCAGGCCGACCACGGATGGCGGCCAATGGGACCGTCGCAGGATGCGGCGACTTCATCAGGATGATGAACCCAGGGATGCGATTGAACGACATGAAACGGCGAGGCTAATCCCCTCGCCGTTTTTGTTTTGCGCCGAAGGTGGTGGGCACCCGGGCGTTCACAGCACCTCGTCGCAAAACACGGCCGGTGTGACGATGCGGGTGCGCTCGATATGCCCGCGTTGTAACAGGCCGGCGCGGCGATCCCCGGTCACCAGGTAATCCGCTTCACCTGCAATGGCCATGGCCAGCAAGAAGGCATCGTCCGGGTCGTTGGCTTCGTCCTGGATATCCAGGCGTTCCAAAACCACGGCGCGTTGCAGGTTGTTGATCATGGTGCCTACCTTGGCGGGCTGAAGAACGGCTTGGAGCTTGGGATAGCGGCTGGCTCGGCGGATCTCGTCGAGCTGCATCCGCGAGGTGACCACCTCGAAACGCGCGGCCCGCCAGGCCCGATAGATCA
>NZ_BAAGYK010000169.1:219-593 GCF_054779355.1 Azotobacter armeniacus | reverse complement strand
CCGCCAGGCCCGATAGATCGCGTCGGGTGCTCCATGCGGTGAAATCAGGGCACTGAACAGGATGTTGGTATCCAACACGACCCGCATCAGCGTTTGCGCGCCCAATCGAGGGCTTCATCGACCATCGCCGTCAGCGCCTCTTCACTCACAGGGGTATTGGCCGCCTTGGCCTGTTCGGCGGTCAGTTCCAGGATATGGGCGCGTACCGCCTCTTCGATGAAGCGCGACAGATCACCCTTTCGGCCGCCGCCCTGGCTGGCCAGGAACATGCGAAGGGACTGGTCGGTGTCGGCCGAGACGGCAACATTCCAGCGGACGGTACTCATGGCGTTCCCCGCGTATAGGTGTTTATGTGTTTATACGCCTTTAGTGGG
>NZ_BAAGYK010000169.1:0-209 GCF_054779355.1 Azotobacter armeniacus | reverse complement strand
CCAGGATATGGGCGCGTACCGCCTCTTCGATGAAGCGCGACAGATCACCCTTTCGGCCGCCGCCCTGGCTGGCCAGGAACATGCGAAGGGACTGGTCGGTGTCGACCGAGACGGCAACATTCCAACGGACGGTACTCATGGCGTTCCCCGTGTATAGATGTTTATGTGTTTATACACCTTTGGTGGATAGCCCTGCAACGGACCGACAA
>NZ_BAAGYK010000168.1:0-2017 GCF_054779355.1 Azotobacter armeniacus | reverse complement strand
TGGTGCGACCGGCTGATCGCCGGCTGGCGGCTGCAGGGCGAGGCGCCCAAGCCCTATGCGGCGGGTAGCTGGGGGCCCCTGTCTTCGATTGCACTGATCACCCGCGACGGGAGGAGCTGGTATGGCGATTTCTGATTTCGCCTGGCGGCGGCCCGCCTCGGCTGAATCCGCGGCCTGCCTCGCCAATCAAGACAGCGCCATCTTCAGTCCGTCCGGTCGACGAACGTTCCGTGCCATGCCGATTTGTGCCCTGTTTCCGTATTCCCTCGCTATTTACCGGTGCTTGTAAGCCCGAAGGATCAACCGATATGAGCAGCATCCAGAACAACAAGCCGACAACTCCCCAGAGCGTGCCGAGCATGGCCGACAAGGTCGCCCTGATCGATCGGCTGTGCGAGCAAGCCCGCATCCTTCCCGTCATCACCATCGAGCGCGAGGCGGACATCCTGCCGTTGGCCGATGCCCTGGCCGCCGGCGGCCTGCGCACCCTGGAGGTCACCCTGCGCTCCGAGCACGGCCTGACCGCCATCCGTGTGCTGCGCGAAGTGCGCCCGGAGCTCTGCGTCGGTGCCGGCACCGTGCTCGACGAGGCGATGCTGGACGACGCCGTGGCAGCAGGCGCGCAGTTCATCGTCACCCCCGGCAGCACGCCCGAACTGCTGCAGGCCGGCGTGCGCTGCCCGGTGCCCCTGCTGCCGGGCATCGGCAGCGCCTCGGAAATCATGCTCGGCTACGCCCTGGGCTACCGCCGCTTCAAGCTGTTCCCCGCCGAGATTTCCGGCGGCATCCCGGCGCTGAAGGCGCTCGGCGGGCCTTTCGGCAACGTCCGTTTCTGCCCCACTGGCGGCGTCAACCCGAGCAACGTCAAGAACTACATGGCGCAGCCCAACGTGATGTGCGTGGGCGGCACTTGGATGCTGGACAGCGCCTGGATGCGCGAAGGCGACTGGCAGCGCATTCAGCAGACCAGCGCCGAGGCCCTGCAACTGTTGGGTTGACCGGCGCGGCCGGAGATTTTTCCGCTTGCCCGCTTTTGCATAGAAAGTTCCCCTGGAGGACTCTACAAGATGCTGCGAAGAACAAAGATCGTCGCCACCCTCGGCCCAGCCACTGAAACCCCCGAAGCCATCGAAGGCCTGATCCAGGCCGGTGTCGACGTGGTGCGCCTGAACTTCTCCCACGGCAAGGCCGAGGAACACATGGCCCGCGCCGCCCTGGTCCGCGAGATGGCCGCCAAGCACGGGCGCTTCGTCGCCATCCTCGCCGACCTGCAGGGGCCGAAGATCCGCATCTCGCGCTTCGCCGAAGGCAAGGTCCAGCTGCAGAAGGGCCAGCAGTTCGTCCTCGACGCGGCGCTGGACAAGAACGCCGGCGATGCGACCCGCGTGGGCATCGACTACGAGGCGTTGATCAACGACAGCCAGCCCGGCGACATCCTCCTGCTCGACGACGGGCGCATCGTGCTCAAGGCCCTGAAGGTCGAGGGCAGCCAGCTGATCTGCGAGGTGCTGGTCGGCGGTCCGCTGTCCAACAACAAGGGCATCAACCGCAAGGGCGGCGGCCTGTCCGCCTCGGCCCTGACCGAGAAGGACTGCCAGGACATCAAGACCGCCGCGAGCATGCAGGTCGACTACCTGGCCGTGTCCTTCCCGCGCGATGCCGCCGACATGCAGCACGCCCGCCGGCTGATGCAGGAAGCCGGCGGCTCGGCCGGCCTGGTCGCCAAGATCGAGCGCGCCGAGGCGGTGGCCGATCAGCAGGCGCTCGACGCGATCATCCTCGCCTCCGAGGCGGTGATGGTGGCCCGCGGCGACCTGGGGGTGGAGATCGGCGACGCCGAGCTGGTCGGCGTGCAGAAGCTGATCATCGAGCGGGCGCGGGTGCTCAACCGGGCGGTGATCACCGCCACGCAGATGATGGAGACCATGATCACCCAGTCGCTGCCGACCCGCGCCGAGGTGTTCGACGTGGCCAACGCGGTGCTCGACGGTACCGACGCGGTGATGCTCTCGGCCGA
>NZ_BAAGYK010000167.1:0-14976 GCF_054779355.1 Azotobacter armeniacus | reverse complement strand
GTGGCAGAGCATTGGCGAGGCAATCGGGCAGTTCTCGGCGCAGGACTGCAGGCACTACTTCGAGGCAGCCGGATATGAATCGGGATAAGGTAAAAATGCTCTAGAGTGCCTGGGCGAGGCCCTGTGCTAGACTTCGCGCCCTGATGCGGTCGACGAACTCCAAGCCCAATCATGATCCTCCCGGCTCCCGACAGCCCCATCGCCACGCCCCCCGCCGTCCACGGCCTGTCCGAGTCCCGCCATGCGCCTTAAGAGCATCAAGCTGGCCGGTTTCAAATCCTTCGTCGACCCCACCACGGTGACCTTCCCGAGCAACATGGCGGCGGTGGTGGGTCCCAACGGCTGCGGAAAATCCAACATCATCGACGCCGTTCGCTGGGTGATGGGCGAGAGCTCGGCGAAGAACCTTCGCGGCGAGTCGATGACCGACGTCATCTTCAACGGCTCGAACAGCCGCAAGCCGGTGACCCAGGCCTCCATCGAGCTGATCTTCGACAACACCGACGGCACCCTCACCGGTGAATACGCTCGCTATTCCGAAATCTCCATCCGCCGCCGGGTCACCCGCGACGGGCAGAGCGCCTACTTTCTTAATGGGGTGAAGTGCCGCCGCCGTGACATCACCGACATCTTCCTCGGCACCGGCCTTGGCCCGCGCAGCTACTCAATCATTGAGCAGGGCATGATCTCCCGGCTGATCGAGGCTCGTCCCGAGGATCTACGCAACTTCATCGAGGAAGCCGCCGGCATTTCCAAGTACAAGGAACGCCGCCGCGAGACCGAGAACCGCATCCGCCGCACCCAGGAGAACCTGGCGCGCCTCTCTGACCTGCGCGAGGAGTTGGAGCGCCAGCTGGAGCGTCTGCAGCGCCAGGCCCAGGCCGCCGAGAAATACCAGGAATGCAAGGCCGAAGAGCGCCGCCTCAAGGCCCAGCTCGCTGCCCTGCGCTGGCAGGCGCTGAGCGAGCAGGTCGGCCAGCGCGAGCAGGTCATCGGCGATCAGGAGGTCGCCTTCGAGGCGCTGATCGCCGAGCAGCGCAATGCCGACGCCAGCATCGAGCGCCTGCGCGACGAGCACCACGAACTCGCCGAGCGCTTCCACCAGGTACAGGGCCGCTTCTACTCGCTGGGCGCCGACATCGGCCGGGCCGAGCAGAGCATCCAGCACGGCCAGCAGCGTCTGCGCCAGTTGCAGGACGATCTGCGCGAAGCGGAGAAGAGCCGCCAGGAAACCGCAGCCCACCTTGACCAGGACCGCAGCCTGCTGGCCGAGCTCGACGAGGAGCTGGCCCTGCTCGAGCCAGAGCGGGAAGTCGCCGCGGCCGGCGCCGAGGAGAGCGCTGCCTGCCTGGAGGAGTCGGAGTCCGCCATGCACGCCTGGCAGGAGCAGTGGGACGGCTTCAACCAGTATTCCTCGGAGGCGCGGCGCAGCGCCGAGGTGCAGCAGGCGCACATCCAGCGGCTGGAGCAGAGCCTCGAGCGTTTGCTCGAGCGCGAGCGCCGCCTCGACGACGAGCGCGCCCAACTGGCAGACGATCCGGAGGAGGCCGCTATCGCCGAGCTGGCCGAGCAGCTGGCGCTGGGCGAGCTGACCCAGGAAGAGCTGAGCGCCGCCGAGTTGGCCTTGGGCGAAGCGCTGGAGCGGCTGCGCGGCGAACTGCAGCAGGCGAACCAGGAGCAGCAGCAGGTCCAGGGCGAACTGCAGCGCCTGAACGGGCGGATCGCCTCCCTGGAGGCCCTGCAGCAGGCGGCGCTGGACCCCGGCCAGGGGGTCGCCGAATGGCTGCGCGGGCAGCGCCTGGCGGACCGTCCGCGGCTGGCCGAAGGGCTACGCGTGGTGCCGGGCTGGGAGCTGGCGGTGGAAAGCGTACTCGGCGCCGATCTGCAGGCGCCGCTGCTGGAGGGCTTCGCCGGCCTCGACCTGGCCGCCTTCGCCCAGGGCGAGCTGCGCCTGCTCGGCCCGGCGCCGGACGCCACGCGTCTTGCCGGCAGCCTGCTCGACAAGGTCGAGGGCGGCGTCGATCTGGCGCCCTGGTTGGGCCGGGTAATAGCGGTGGATAGCCTGAACGAGGCTCTTGCGCGGCGGGCGTCCCTGAATGAGGGCGAAAGCCTGATCAGCCGCGACGGCTACTGGGTCGGCCGGCACTTCCTGCGCGTGCGCCGGGCCAGCGACGCCGAGTCCGGCCTGCTCGCTCGCGGCCAGGAGCTGGAGCGCTTGCAGGCCGAGCGCGACGAACTCGAGGCGCGCCTGGCCGAACTGGAGGAGCATCTGTTCGCTTTGGGCGAGGCGTGTCGCCAGCAGGAGGAGACCCGCGAAGGACAGCGCCGGCGTCTGCAGGAGGAGGCCCGCCAGCAGGGCGAGCTGAAGGTCCGACTGTCGGCTCTCCAGGCGCGGGCCGAACAGCTGCTGCTGCGTCGCCGCCGCTTCGACGAGGAGCTCGCCGAGCTGGGCGAGCAGCGCGCCCTGGAGACCGAACGGCTGGGCGAGTGCCGCCTGCAGCTGCAGGACGCCCTGGATGCCATGGCCACGGACAGCGACCGCCGCGAGCAACTGCTGGCCGGGCGCGATGCCCTGCGCGAGGGCCTCGAGCGCCTGCGCCGGGAAGCTGGGGCACACAAGGAGCAGGCCCACCAGTTGGCCGTGCGGTTTGGTTCGCTGCAGGCCCGGCGCGACGCCACTCGGCAGTCCCTGGAGCGTCTCGAGCGGCAGTTCGAGCGCACCCAGGAGCGCCGCGAGCAGCTCAGCCTGGACCTGGAGGAGGGTGCGGCACCGTTGGAGGAGCTGCGCATGAAGCTCGAGGAACTGCTCGAGCGGCGCTTGGCCGTCGAGGAGGAGCTGCGCCAGGCCGGCCTGGCCCTAGAGGATGCCGAGCGCGGGCTGCGCGAGGCAGAGAAGCGTCGTAGCCAGGCCGAGCAGCAGGCCCAACTGCTGCGCAGCCAGCTGGAGCAGCAGCGTCTGGAGTGGCAAGCCCTCAGTGTGCGGCGCAAGGCCCTGCAGGACCAGCTTCAGGAGGAGGGCCACGCCCTCGATGAGGTGCTTGGCACGCTCCCTGGTGAGGCCCGCGAGGCGGACTGGGAGGCGGAGCTGGAGCGCGTCGCCGCACGCATCCAGCGCCTCGGTGCGATCAACCTGGCGGCCATCGACGAATATCGTCAGCAGTCCGAGCGCAAACATTACCTGGATGCGCAGAACGCCGATCTGGTGGAAGCTCTGGAAACCCTGGAGAACGTCATCCGCAAGATCGATCGGGAAACCCGCAACCGCTTCAAGGACACCTTCGAGCAGATCAACGCCGGCCTGCAGACCCTGTTCCCGAAAGTTTTCGGCGGTGGCCATGCCTACTTGGAACTTACCGGTGAGGATCTACTCGATACGGGGGTAGCCATCATGGCGCGCCCTCCGGGGAAGAAGAACAGCACCATCCATCTGCTCTCCGGCGGCGAGAAGGCGCTGACCGCGCTGGCCCTGGTGTTCGCGATCTTCCAGCTCAATCCGGCGCCGTTCTGCATGCTCGACGAGGTGGACGCGCCGCTGGACGATGCCAACGTCGGGCGCTACGCCAGGCTGGTCAAGGAGATGTCGGAAAAGGTGCAGTTCATCTATATCACCCACAACAAGATTGCCATGGAGATGGCCGACCAGTTGATGGGGGTGACCATGCATGAGCCGGGCTGTTCGCGCCTGGTGGCGGTGGATGTGGAGGAGGCGGTGGTGTTGGCGGGCATCTGAGACGGATGTATTGCAGAATCTTCCCGTTCACCGGAATCCGGCGCCCGGCGGTACAATCTGTGGATGGGTCGTGCTAGCTTAGTGCGCAATTTTCAGTATGCGTGGAAAAGTACTGCGGGAACACGCGGTTGCCATGTTTGTGCGAGGGCAGGACGCCCTTATTTGTACGGGGATGGGAATCCCTTTTTGTTAAATCAGTTCAGGGGTTGTGGATTTCATGGAAATCGGTCTGCGTGAGTGGCTGATCGTCATTGGCATCGTCGTCATCGGCGGCATCCTGTTCGATGGATGGCGGCGCATGCGGGGCAGCAAGGGTAAGCTCAAGTTCAAGCTCGAGCGCAGCGTTGCCGATGCGGCCGACGAAAACGGCGAACTGCTAGGGCCCTCGCGGTTGGTCGATTTCCCGCAAGGCTCTTTATTCGAGCCGGACGAAGAAAGTCTGCCCTCGCTGAGCGCCCGCGGGCTGAGCCGGCGGCGCCTCGACGAGGAGCTGGAGGCGGGTGATATCGGGCTGGATCTCGACGACCCGGTCCGCCCGACTGCCGGGCCCGCACCCAAGCCCCGCAGGCTAGAGCCGAAGGGCGAGGTCAGAAGGGCCGAACAGCCCGAGCGTAGCGAGCCGCGGGAGCCGCTGCCGGTCGAGGAGGTGCTGGTCATCAACGTGGTGTCGCGGGAGGGGGCGGGTTTCAAGGGGCCGGCGCTGCTGCAGAGCATCCTCGAAAGCGGCCTGCGTTTTGGCGAGATGGACATCTTTCATCGCCACGAAAGCCTGGCCGGCAACGGCGAGGTGCTGTTTTCCATGGCCAATGGCGTCAAGCCCGGCACCTTCGACCTGGACGACATCGACCACTTCACCACCCGCGCGGTCAGCTTCTTCCTCGGCCTGCCCGGCCCGCGCCATCCCAAGCAGGCCTTCGACATCATGGTGGCCGCCGCCCGCAAGCTGGCCCAGGAGTTGAGCGGCGAGCTAAAGGACGACCAGCGCAGCGTGATGACTGCGCAGACCATCGAGCACTACCGTCAGCGGATCGTCGAGTTCGAACGTAGGCAACTGACCCACAAGCGCTGAGCCCGGGCGTTCCGCCGGCTCCATGGGGGATGCTGCCTGGTGCTGCAATTCCCCGGCGGCGGTGAGGCCGCCGCCTCCGGCGATCTCCCCAGCGCACCCCATCGAGCAGCCCACGGCTGCTCTTTTCGTTTTCCGGAAACCATCGCCATGACCGACGCCCAGACCGCTGCCGAACGCATCGCCCGGCTGCGCAGCGAGATCGACGAACACAACTACCGCTATTACGTGCTCGACGCACCGAGCGTGCCGGATGCCGAGTACGACAGCCTGTTCAACGAGCTCAGGGCCCTCGAGGCCGAGCATCCCGAGCTGGTCACCCCGGAGTCGCCGACCCAGCGCGTCGGCGGCGAGGCCCTGGCGGCCTTCGGCCAGGTACGCCACGAACTGCCCATGCTCAGCCTGGGCAACGCCTTCGCGGAAGCGGATCTGCTCGACTTCGACCGCTGCGTGCGCAAGGGCCTGGATCGCGGCATCGAGGTCGTGGAGTACAGCTGCGAGCCCAAGCTGGATGGCCTGGCCGTCAGCCTGCTCTACGAGAGCGGCCAACTGGTACGTGGTGCCACCCGAGGCGACGGCACCACCGGTGAGGACATCACCGCCAACGTGCGCACCGTACGCAACATCCCGCTCAGGCTGCACGGCCAGGGCTGGCCGCGAGTACTTGAGGTGCGCGGCGAGATCTACATGCCCAGGGCCGGCTTCGAAGCGCTCAATGCCCGCACCATCGAGGCCGGCGGCAAGACCTTCGCCAACCCGCGCAATGCCGCTGCCGGCAGCCTGCGTCAGCTAGATCCACGGATCACTGCCAGCCGCCCATTGGAGTTTTGCTGCTATGGCGTCGGTCGGCTCGAAGGCGATGGCTTGCCGGCAACCCATATCGGCATCCTTGAGGCCCTGAAAGGCTGGGGCCTGCCAACCAGTCGCGAGTCGAGGTTGGCGAAGAGCGTGCAAGGTTGCCTGGAGTACTACCGCGCCATTGGTGAGCGCCGCCAGGGCCTGGCCTATGACATCGATGGCGTGGTGTTCAAGGTCAACCGCCTGGACTGGCAGCGCGAGCTGGGCTTTCGGGCCCGCACCCCGCACTGGGCCATCGCCTACAAGTTCCCGGCCCAGGAGGAGCTCACCGAACTGCTCGGCGTCGAGTTCCAGGTCGGCCGCACCGGCGCAATCACTCCGGTGGCGCGCCTGAAGCCGGTGCAGGTGGCCGGCGTCACGGTATCCAACGCCACCCTGCACAACATGGACGAGGTGGCGCGCCTCGGCGTGATGATCGGCGATACGGTGATCGTCCGCCGCGCCGGCGATGTGATTCCGCAGATCATGCAGGTGGTGTTCGAGCGCCGCCCGGCCGATGTCCGTCCTGTCGAGGTGCCGCGGCAGTGCCCGGTGTGCGGCTCGGCGGTGGAGCGCACCCAACTGGTCCGGCGCGGCAAGGGCAAGGCCGCGCTCAGCGAGGGCGCGATCTACCGCTGTGTCGGCCGTCTGGCCTGTCAGGCCCAGCTCAAGCAGGCGATCGTTCACTTCGTCTCACGGCGTGCCATGGATATCGACGGCCTCGGCGAGCGGATCGTCGAGCAACTGGTGGATATCGGCCTGCTGAAGTCGCCAGCCGACCTCTACACCCTGACCTTCGAGCAGTTGGTCGTCCTGGAGGGTTTCGCCGCAGTCTCCAGCAACAACCTGCTGGCGGCCCTCGCCGCCAGCCGCAAACCGACCCTGGCGCGCTTCATCTATGCGCTGGGCATTCCCGATGTCGGCGAGGAGACCGCCAAGCTGCTGGCTCGTGCCCTCGGTTCGCTGGCACGCATCGAAAGGGCCCTGCCGGAGGTGCTCACTTGGCTGCCGGACGTCGGCCTGGAGGTCGCCCATGAGATCCACAGCTTCTTTCAGGACGCCCACAACCGCACGGTGATCGAGCAGTTGCTGGCGCGCGGCATCGAGCTGCAGGAGGAGGGCGGGCTGCATGCGGAGTTCGCCGCCTGCGCCACCCTGGGCGAGCTGCTGGACAAGCTGGGTATCCCGAGAATCGCCGCCACCGGAGCGAAGAAGCTCGCCGAGGCGGCCGGCAGCCTGGAGGCGGTGATCGCCCTCAGCCAGGACTGGCTGACCCTGAGCGTGACCAGGGGGCTGACCGAGAAGGCCCGGCAGGCGCTGCGCGACTTCTTCGCCATCGCCGCCAATGCCGAGCGTGCCCGCGCCATCGAGGCGCAGCTGCGTGAATTCGGCATGCACTGGGAAAGCGAGCGCCGGAACGTCGTTGGCCTGCCTCTGGCTGGTGAAACCTGGGTGCTGACCGGCACCCTAGAGTCCATGAGCCGCGAGCAGGGTAAGGAGCGGCTAGAGGGCCTTGGTGCCAAGGTGGCCGGTTCGGTCTCGGCCAGGACCGCCTGCGTGGTCGCCGGTCCCGGCGCTGGCTCGAAGCTGGCCAGGGCCGGCGAGCTGGGAGTGAAGGTGCTTGATGAGGAGGCCTTCCTCATCCTGCTGCAGCAGCTGGAGGGCTGAGAGGTTGTGAAAAAATCGAACAGTGCCGTGAGAGCCTCTCCAATCCCCTTCAAAAAGGCGTGCCATGTGAAAAGCGGGAGAGTTTATGAGCCAAATGGTCTTACTTTTCACGTAGCGCAACGTTTTAGCGGCTGTTTTGAAGGGGGGCGCAGCAGCCGCTTGAATTTTTCACAACCTCTGAGGCCATTCTCCTTGGAATATTGATTCAAGGAAGTTATGCGTAGGGTGGAAAACCGCGAAGCGTTTTCCACCATGACCACGCCCCTGGTGGGAAAGGCCTGCGGCCGTTTCCCACCACTACGAAAAGTGGCGCGGCCTCAGCCGGCCACCATCACGCGGATCGCTTCCAGGCGCAGGGCGGCCTTGTCGAGCATGGCCAGGCCTTCCTCGCGCTGCTGGCGCAGGGCTTCCAGTTCGCTGTCGCGCACGCTCGGGTTGACCGCCTGGAGGGCGGTCAGGCGGGCCAGCTCCTCGTCGAGGCTGGCCTTGAGGCGCTGCCTGGCCTCGGCGACGCGCTCGGCATGGCGCGGCGCGATCTTGGCTTCGGCGGCGTTGATCTGCTTGGCCAGCACGTCGCGCTGGGCCTGCACGAACTTGTTGGCGCTGCCGCGCGGCACGCTTTCCAGCTGGTCGTTGAGCGTGTCGAAGGCGACCTTCGGCGCCAGGTCGTTGCCGTTGGCGTCGAGCAGGCAGCGCAGTGCCAGCGGCGGCAGGAAGCGGCCAAGCTGCAGGGCGCGCGGTGCCACCACCTCGCTGACGTAGAGCAGCTCGAGCAGCACGGTGCCGGGCTTGAGCCCCTTGTTCTTGATCAGCGCCACCGCGGTGTTGCCCATCGAGCCGGCCAGCACCAGGTCCATGCCGCCCTGCACCATGGGATGTTCCCAGGTGAGGAACTGCATGTCCTCGCGGACCAGGGCCTGGTTGCGGTCGTAGGTGACGGTCACCGCCTCGTCACTGCCCAGTGGGAAGCTGGCGTCGAGCATCTTCTCGCTGGGGCGCAGGATCAGCGCGTTTTCCGAATGGTCCTCGCTGTCGATGCCGAAGGCGTTGAATAGCTCCTCCATGTAGATCGGCAGGGCGTACTGGTCGTCCTGTTCCTGGATAGCTTCGACCAACGCGTCGCCTTCGCCGACGCCGCGGGAGTTGAGCTCCAGCAGGCGGTCGCGGCCGGCGTGCAGGTCGCTTTCCAGACGTTCACGTTCGGCGCGGGCCGCGTCGAGCAGCTCCTGCCACTCGCCGTCGTCGCCGCCTTCCAGCAGCGACAGCAGGCGCGGGCCAAACTGGTGGTGCAGGGCGTTGCCGGTGGGGCAGGTGGCGAGGAAGGCGTTCAGCGCCTGCTGGTACCACTGGAATAGGCGCTCCTGGGCGCTGTTCTCCAGATAGGGCACGTGCAGCTGGATGGTGTGCTTCTGGCCGATGCGGTCGAGGCGACCGATACGCTGTTCGAGCAGGTCTGGGTGGGCTGGCAGGTCGAACATCACCAAATGGTGGGCGAACTGGAAATTGCGTCCCTCGCTGCCGATTTCCGAGCAGATCAGCACCTGGGCGCCGAATTCCTCGTCGGCGAAGTAGGCCGCCGCGCGGTCGCGTTCAAGGATGCTCATGCCCTCGTGGAACACCGTGGTCGGGATGCCGGAGCGCACCCGCAGGGCGTCCTCCAGATCCAGCGCAGTCTCGGCGTGGGCGCAGATTACCAGCACCTTGACTTTCTTGAGCATCTTCAGGGTATCGATCAGCCATTCGACGCGCGGGTCGAGGCGCCACCAGCGGTTCTCTTCACCGCCCTCCTCCTGCTGGGCCTGGAAGCTGACCTCCGGATACAAATCGGCATGTTCGCCGACCGGCAGCTCCAGATACTCGTCCGGGCTCGGCAGTGGGTAGGGGTGCAGCTGGCGCTCGGGGAATCCCTGCACTGCGGCGCGGGTGTTGCGGAACAGCACCCGACCGGTGCCGTGGCGGTCGAGCAGCTCGCGGGTCAGGCGCGAGCTGGCCTGGATGTCGCCGTCACTGACTGCGGCGACCAGCACCTCGCCCTCGGCACCGAGGAAGCCGTGAATGACCGCGTGGGCCCGGTCGGAGAGGTGGCCTTGGTCGAGCAGTTCCTGCACCGCCTCGGCCACTGGACGGTAGTTGGCGCTCTCTGCGCGGAAGGCTTCGAGATCGTGGAAGCGGTCGGGGTCGAGCAGGCGCAGGCGGGCGAAGTGGCTCTCCTGGCCGAGCTGTTCGGGGGTGGCGGTGAGCAGCAGCACACCGGGGATCACCTGGGCGAGCTGCTCGACCAGCGTATATTCGGCGCTCGGCTGGTCCGGGTGCCAGACCAGATGGTGCGCCTCGTCCACCACCAAGAGGTCCCAGCCGGCGGCAAAGGCGGCATCCTGGGCGTGCTCGGCGGAGGTCAGCCATTCGAGAGAGACCAGCGTCAGTTGGGCGTCCTCGAAGGGATTGCTGGCGTCGCTTTCGGCGAAGCGCTCGGCGTCGTACAGCGCCACCTCCAGGTTGAAGCGCCGGCGCATCTCCACCAGCCACTGGTGCTGGAGGTTCTCCGGAACCAGGATCAGCACCCGGCTGGCGCGGCCGGAGAGCAGCTGGCGGTGGATCACCAGGCCGGCCTCGATGGTCTTGCCCAGACCCACCTCGTCGGCCAACAGCACGCGCGGGGCCATGCGGTCGGCGACCTCGCGGGCGATGTGCAGTTGGTGGGCGATCGGTTGGGTGCGGGCGCCGGCCAGGCCCCAGAGCGAGGATTGCAGCAGGCTGCTGCGATGCTCCAGGGTGTGGTAGCGCAGGCCGAACCAGGACAGCGGGTCGATCTGCCCGGCGAACAGGCGGTCGCTGGCCAGGCGGAACTGGATGAAGTTGGACAGCTGGGTTTCCGGCAGGCTGCGGCTCTGGTTCTGCCCGTCAAGGCCGTGGTATGTGAGCAGGCCGTCCTGGTCCTCGACTTCGCGGACGATCATTTTCCAGCCGTCGAAGTGGGTGATCTCGTCGCCCGGGGCGAAGCGCACGCGGGTCAGGGGAGCATTGCGCAGGGAGTACTGGCGGGTTTCGCCGGTGGCCGGATAGAGCACTGTGAGCAGCCGGCCATCCGCTGTGAGAATGGTTCCGAGCCCGAGTTCCGCCTCGCTGTCGCTGATCCAGCGCTGCCCCGGTTGATATTGCTGCACCATGCCTGTCTCCGCTGTAAAAAAGGCCGGCTATGGTAACGGAATGCCCTGGGTAGATCGACGTCGACTGCCGGCACATGGATAGAAAGCGTAGCCTTCGATGGTCGGCTTGCCCGTGCCGGCCTGTGTAGCATGATTCCTCCCTTTCCGCCGGTCCCCGCGCCATGACGTTGTTCGATGCTACTCCTCTTGAGCTGCCCGATGCCGAGCTGCGTTACCTGACCGGCTGGGTGGATGGCGTCACTGCCGACCGCTGGCTGGCCGCTCTGCTGGAGGAAATCCCTTGGGAGCAGCCGCAGGTGCGGTTGTATGGGCGCCTTTACCCGGTGCCGCGGCAGGTCGCCTGGTACGGTGATGCCGACGCCTGCTACCGCTATTCCGGGCTGACCCACCGGCCGCTGCCCTGGACACCGCTCTTGGCGGAGGTCCGTGCGGCCGTCGAGGCACTCGTCGGTCAGCCGCTGAACGGCGTGCTGCTCAACCATTACCGCGACGGCCGGGACTCCATGGGCTGGCACAGCGACGACGAGGCCGAGCTGGGGCGCAATCCACTGATCGTCTCGCTCAGCCTGGGCGGCGCGCGGCGCTTCGACCTGCGCCGGGTCGGGCAGAGCCGCATCGAGCATTCGCTGTTCCTCGAGCACGGTTCCCTGCTGGTCATGGCTGGCGCGACGCAGCATGATTGGCAGCATCAAGTGGCAAAAACGCGCAAGTCCTGCGCGCCGCGCCTGAATCTGACCTTCCGCCAGGTGTATCTGTAGCCATGAGTTCCGATGACAAGCTGATCGACTTCAGCAGTGAGCGCAGCAAGCGCATCCACGACCTGCACGAAAAGCGCCTGAACGACATGCGCCAGGCCTTCGCGCAGGCCCTGCCGCTGCCCCAGGGGAAAAAGAAGAAGCCGGCGGGCAAGCCGAAGAAGAAGCGCTGAGCTTAGGTGGGAGCTTGAGAAAAGCCCCGTGACGGAATGTTCCGCCACGGTCTTGCGGGATTGGGCTTCACTCGTAGCAGTCGCCCCGGCAATATGCCGGCCGGCGATGTAGCCGAAAGTCACCGCCGGGCCGAGGTTGATGCCACCGGCCGGGTAGTGGCCGCCCATGATGCTGGCCATGTCGGTGCTGGCGGCGTACAGGCCGTCGATCGGCTGGCCGGCGCCATTCAGCACTTGGGCGTTGGCGTTGGTCTTCAGGCCAGCGAAGGTGCCGAAGCAGCCGGGCTGGACCTTGACCGCGTAGAGCGGGCCATCCTCGGCACTATCTTGCTGAGCTGCTGGCGCCACGTCCAGGTTGTGCAGCTGGTAGAAGGATTGGGCGACGCCGAACAGGCCGATCATCACCATCGCGTAGTGGATGCCGTCCATCAGCTCGACCTGGTCGAGGGTGAAGCGGCCCTGAGCGGTCAGCGGGTCCATGCCGACCATGCCGATCACTGTGCCCAGTGCGGCGGCGAACACGCCCTTGGCCAGCGGGTAGCCGTCGAAGGCGGTGGCCACCGAGGAGGGCGCACCGGGAATGTTCAGCAGGATGGCGCTGCGCGAGCCGCCGTACACGCCACCGATGAAGATGCCGACGATCAGTGCGATCCGTGGCCTGGGCACTGCAAAAGCGCGCGAAGCGGAGAATTCAACACTGCTCCCCTGCATCGCGGTACAGCAGGCTCCAGAGTCGAAAACTTCACAGCCTCTGAGGCTTCCTTTCTGACTTCCTGCAGTCCCGGCCCGGCCCGGCCCGGCTTTCGCTGTCGCGAGCCGGACTGCGCCTTTTTCTCCGCCGCAAATCATGGCTGTGCGCTGAGCGCACGGCTTCGTGCGCTGTGTCTTGCAGGAAAGTGGAACTGGGTTCTAGATTTCTTGCAGCATGAATGCCGGGCCCTGGTTCCTGTTCCAGGCGTCCGCCCTCCGGCCATAACAACAAGAGGACGCAGCCTTGACCGAGTCACTTCGCATTGCCCTGATCGGTGCAGGTGCCATGGGATGCCAGCATTACCAGCATCTCAAGGACCTGCCTGAGGCCCGGCTCTACGCCGTGGCCGATCCGGGCCCGCAGGCCGCGGCCTTATTTCCACCCCCTGAAGAGATCCGCCATGAGCGAACGCATTCTTTCCCTGGCCGCCCTGACCGTGCTCGAACTGTCCCCGCCCGACATGCTGGAGGCGGCCGCCCGCGCCGGCAGACCCTGGCGCGCCTGCGTGACATCGGCATCAAGGTGCTCGACGTGGAAATCGTGCGCGTGCGCCTGAAGCCGGACACCCGCGTCGCCGACTTCGAGCCGATCCTCGCCGCCGGCGCCGAGCTGGGCGCCAGCGAGCTGCTGGTGGCCGGCAACGATCCCGACGAGGCGCGGCAGACCGACAACTTCGCCGCCTTGTGCGATCTGGCGGCCGGCTTCGGCCTCAACCCGCACCTGGAGTTCATGCCTTGGACCGACGCCCGCGACCTGATCCAGGCCATGCGCATCGTCGACAACGCCGAGCGTGCCAACGGCTGCGTGCTGATCGACGCCTTCCATTTCGACCGCCCCGCCTCGCGCCTGGAAGACCTGGCCCGGCTCGATCCGGCCCGTATCCACTACGCCCAGTTGCGCGACGTGGCCGGGCCGCGCCCGGACGACATGGACGAGATCCTGCGTCAGGCGCCCAACGAGCGGCGATTCCCCGCCGTTAGCGACTGCGACCTGTTTGGCCTGCTGCGCACCCTGCCGGCGAACCTGCCGCTCAGCCTGGAAATCCCCACTCGCCAGCTGCTCGAACAGGGTGTCAGTGCCCTCGAGCGCGCGTAGATGGCCATCGACAGGACCCGCACCCCGCTGGCGCTGGTCGAAGAAATGCCCCTGCCGCACGGGGGCGGGCAGGGGCATGGCCCGCCGATAAAAGTGGATCCATCCGCGATCCCGTAATGGCGTTTCTCGCGAATTAGTGGATATAACGCCCAAGTATTTCTGCAACAACCAGTATGACTTCCTGTTTTATATCCTTATATCCGCGAGTCTCATGGCGAAGTTTGCAGATTATTCAGGCCGTTGCTGG
Source organism: Azotobacter armeniacus (assembly GCF_054779355.1). Classification (NCBI taxonomy): domain Bacteria; kingdom Pseudomonadati; phylum Pseudomonadota; class Gammaproteobacteria; order Pseudomonadales; family Pseudomonadaceae; genus Azotobacter; species Azotobacter armeniacus. The sequence goes on along the minus strand of NZ_BAAGYK010000167.1, from coordinate 1,487 downwards.
TGAGTCATGTCATTGTGCAATCGATTCGCTCTGCCACTGTCGTGGTGAAAACAAACGGCCAATTGTGAACGGCATTGTTCGTGACTGTGCAGTTGCCAGTTGCGAATGAACTTTTTATTTCTGCAAGTTGAGCCTGCATATATCCGCACGGATTTTGCAGATTCTTTATGCGAGCCTCCGAAAATGCCGAAATCCGCGACCTCCCGACGCACCTCGGTTGATCCATGTCATTCCTTTGTCAGGCCGTCTGGCAGCTATTGGCAGGCATTGATCCCGGTCAATTTTTTCGGCCGCCGGTGCAGTTACCTTGAAGCCATCGAAGAGACAGCCAAAGAGGAAGCCAGCCATGTTTATCGATGAAGTGGTGTTGGCGGGAATAGCAGTCGTGGGATTGATGTTCATCTTCACTGGCGGAGTCGGTTATTTCATCTGGAAGGACTCCCAGAATCACCATTAAGACAAGTCCTTCAGATCCAGAGCACGCAAGGCACTTTCGGGCGACTTTAGTCGCCCTTTTTTTTGTGCGCCCGGCAGGACGCACTCACTCGGAGGTGAAAGTTCCTACACACCCGGCAAGGGGAAGTGTTAGCCAGAGGCAAGGGTGTCGCGGGTGACTGCGAATCTGAAGGAAGCCCTAGGCAAAGCGCTGGCCTGACGTAACCGTCCGGGCATCCCCGTCTGGCTTGAACCCGCCAGGCTAAGAGAGGGTGTCCACCTATTTATCGTGGACACCCTCTCAGGCTTTCAAGCGGGGAAATCATGCAGCGTCGTTCCTATTCCACGGCCTTCAAGGCTCAAATCGTGCAGGAGTGCAGCCAGCCCGGCGCCTCCGTCGCCAACGTGGCATTGAGCCACAGCATCAACAGCAACGTTGTCCATAAATGGCTACGCACGGCACGCAGCCAGGTTGAGACCCTGCCGGCGTTCATCCCGCTTGCACTGGATGCCCCGTGCGGGCGGGATATTCCTCCAGCGCGGACATTCGCATCGAGATCCCCCATCGGCGCACGACCTTGACCGTTCACTAGCCCGCAGGCGATGCGGCGGGCTGTGCCCGGTTCGTGCGCGAGATCCTGCAATGATCCGCATCGATGCCGTCTGGCTGGCCACCGCCCCCCTGGACATGCGGGCCGGCACGGAAACGGCGCTGGCCAGGATGGTGGCGGTCTTCGGTGCGGCGAAGCCGCACAACGCCTACCTGTTCGCCAACAAGCGGGCCAACCGCCTGAAAGTGCTGGTGCACGATGGTTTCGGTGTCTGGCTGGCCTCGCGCCGGCTGAACCGGGGACGCTTTGTCTGGCCAGGCAACTGGCAAGAGACGCACGTGGGGTTGAATGCCGAGCAGCTTCAGGCGCTGGTGGTGGGGCTGCCCTGGCAGGGGGACGGGTCGAGCGCGGCAATCAGCCTTTTATAGTCAGCGATCGTACATGGCGCGCAATTGACCGAACGACCTATCGTCGCGAGCCGTCGTAACCGGCAGAATCGTT
>NZ_BAAGYK010000166.1:2985-3169 GCF_054779355.1 Azotobacter armeniacus | reverse complement strand
GCTGGCGCAGGCCAGGGCGGCGGCGCTGGGCGCGCAGGCGCACCAGGACCTGCCGTTCGAGCAACTGGTCGAGGCGTTGCAGCCCGAGCGCGGCTTGGGGCTCAACCCGCTGTTCCAGGTGATGTTCAACCATCAGCGCGGGGATTACCGGGCCTTGCGGCAACTGCCCGGGCTGGAGCTGGAG
>NZ_BAAGYK010000166.1:1249-2861 GCF_054779355.1 Azotobacter armeniacus | reverse complement strand
CGGGCGAGCTTCGGCTATGCCATGGAGCTGTTCGAGGCGCAGACCATCGAGCGCCTGGCGGGGCATTACCTGACCGTGTTGCGCGCACTGGCCGAGCGGCCGGAGCTGGCGCTGGGCGACGTGGAGCTGCTGAGCGAAGCCGAGCAGGCCCAGCTCCGCCAGTGGGGCGAGAACCCGCAGCGCTACCCGGATGCCGAGCCGGTGCACCGGCTGTTCGAGCGGCAGGCGCAGGAGCGGCCGCAGGCCACGGCGCTGGTCTTCGGTGACGAAGAACTGAGCTACGCAGAGCTGAACCGCCGGGCCAACCGCCTGGCGCACCGGCTGATCGAGCTGGGCGTCGCGCCGGAGACGAAGGTGGGCATCGCGCTGGAGCGCTCCGTCGAGATGGTGGTGGGCCTGCTGGGCATCCTCAAGGCGGGCGGGGCCTACGTGCCGCTCGATCCGGACTATCCGGCCGAGCGGCTGGCCTACATGGTCGAGGACAGCGGCATCGGGCTGCTGCTGACGCAAAGCCACCTCGTGGAGCGGATCGCCGGCGGCCGGGCGCTGGTCGTACTGGCGTTGGACAGCCTCGATCTCGACGGCGAGCCCGAGCAGGACCCGCCGATCGAGCCGCACGGCGACAACCTCGCCTACGTGATCTACACCTCGGGCTCCACCGGCCAGCCCAAGGGCGCGGCCAACCGGCACGGCTCGCTGCACAGCTGCATGGCCTGGATGCAGGAGACCTACCAGCTGACGGAGGCCGACGCAGTGCTGCACAAGGCGCCGTTCGGCTTCGACGTCTTGGTGTGGGAAATCTTCTGGCCGCTGACGGTCGGAGTGCGCCTGGTGGTGGCCCAGCCGGGCGACCAGCGCGATCCGGAGCGGATCGTGGCGCTGATCCGGCGTCACCAGATCACTACGCTCAATTTCGTGCCCTCGATGCTGCAGGCCTTCCTGGCGCACGAGGGCATCGAGAGCCAGACGCGCCTCAAGCACGTCATCTGCGGCGGCGAGGCGATGCCGGCGGCGACCCAGCACGAGGCGTTGACGCGGCTGGCAGGGGTGAGCCTGCAGAACCTCTACGGCCCGACCGAGACGACCATCCATGTGACCCAGTGGACCTGCCGCGACGACGGGCAGACTCAGGTGCCGATCGGCAGGCCGATCAGCGGCATCCGCACCCAGGTGCTCGACGCGGCGCTGAATGCCGTGCCGCCGGGGGTGGCGGGCGAGCTGTACCTGGGCGGCATCGGCCTGGGGCGCGGCTACCTGAACCGGCCCGGCTTGACCGCCGAGCGCTTCGTGGCCGACCCGTTCGACCCGGAGGGCGGCCGGCTGTACCGCACGGGCGACCTCGTGCGCTGGAACGGCGAGGGACAACTGGAGTACTTGGGGCGTCTCGACCATCAGGTGAAGATCCGCGGCCTGCGCATCGAACTGGGCGAAGTCGAGGCGCAGTTGCTGGCCCAGCCGGAAGTGCGCGAGGCGCTGGTGGTGGCCAAGGAAGGGCCGGGCGGGGCGTTGCTGGTGGGCTATGTGTCGGCGCCGGCGGGCCAGGCCCTCGACAGCGGGATGCTGCGCGAGCGGCTGGGCCGGCTGCTGCCGGACTACATGGTGCCGAGCACCG
>NZ_BAAGYK010000166.1:0-1106 GCF_054779355.1 Azotobacter armeniacus | reverse complement strand
CTGCCCGAGCCGGAGCTGACCAGCGAGTGCGCCTACGAGGCGCCGCAGGGAGTGGTCGAGGAAGCGCTGGCGGCGATCTGGGCCGAGGTGCTGGGCGTGGAGCGCGTGGGACGCCAGGACAACTTCTTCGCGCTGGGCGGCGACTCGATCCTGAGCCTGAAAGTGGTGGCGCGCGCCCGCAAGCGTGGGCTCGCGCTCGTCCCCAAGAGCATTTTCGAGCGGCAGACGCTCGCGGCGTTGGCAGCCACTGTGGCTGTCGAGGCGGCCACACCTGCCGTCGTCATCCCCGTCCTGGAGGCGGCACGCAAAGCCGAGCCGCTTCCGCTGTCCTACGCCCAGGGCCGCCAATGGTTCCTGTGGCAACTGGAGCCTGGAAGCACGGCATACCACATCGCGGGAGCGCTCCGCCTCAAGGGGCGATTGGATGTACAGGCGCTGCGCGCGAGCTTCGAGGCGTTGGTCGCCCGCCATGAAGCACTGCGCACGGTGTTCCGAACCACTGCCGAGGGAGGGGGCGAACAGGTCATTCGGGAGCACGCCGAGATCGGGATTGCGCTGGTCGATCTCGGCGGGATCGCTGCCGGCGAGCGCGAGACTCGCCTGGTAGAAGAGGTGCGGCGCCTGCAGGCCGAACCGTTCGATCTGGAGAAGGGACCGCTGCTGCGGGTGGGCCTGATCCGCGAGGGGACGGACGCGCACGTGCTGGTGGTGGCAATGCACCACATCGTGTCGGACGGCTGGTCGATGCAGGTGATCGTGGACGAGTTCGTGGCGCAGTACCGGGCACGGCTGCAAGGCGGGGAAGCGAGCTTGCCGCCCCTGCCGATCCAGTACGCCGACTATGCCCTGTGGCAGAGGAGCTGGCTGGAGGCGGGCGAGAAGGACCGGCAGCTCGAATACTGGAAGGCGCAACTGGGTGAAACGCACCCGGTGCTGCAACTGCCGACGGACCGTCCGAGGCGGGCCGACGGCCAGTACCGAGCCGCTCGGCACCGCCTGGAGCTGCCGGCCGAGCTGGTGCATGGGCTGAGCCGACGCGCGCAAGCCGAAGGCGCGACGCTGTTCATGGTGCTGCTGGCCGGCTTCCAGGCGCTGCTGCAGCGCTA
>NZ_BAAGYK010000165.1:119923-167623 GCF_054779355.1 Azotobacter armeniacus | reverse complement strand
GGCCAGGCGTCGCATCTGGTCCTGAGTTTCTCGAGAGAGCTTTCGGGCATCGATCTTTTTCATGTCCCTTTATATCGTGAATTTGATTGCCGCGTTAATAAGGAAATCATCGGTGTCCAGAAGGGCTGTGTAGGCCGAGGGCAGGGAGTCAGGCTCTAATTCCATGATGCCTTTGTCAAATGATGATTTGGAGAGGACGCCTTTGGCGATCAATTCGAGCGTTGCGGTTTTCTGGAATGGCTCTAACTCAAAAAACGTACGCGCAGGGTTGGTCAGGTCTTCGAACTGATCAGGGATTTTCATCACCTGAGCTTTCAGTTTCCCCATTTCCCTAGGCCACGGCTTAATATTTTTTAGCTGGCCGGGGAACAAGTAGTAGAAATCCAGCATGCGCAGTAGCGGCCAGCTGATTTGTGTATCACTAGTGGCATGCAGGATTGATACGATTCTGTAAAGGCAATGATTGGCGTCAAAGGCCGGGTGATACATCAGCACTTTGGCCTCTCCCAGATCAAATGGCACTTCCCGGTCAAGAAATACAGCATGCCGGAGATCATGTATTGATCGATGGTCAGGTCTTCAGCCATGATCTCGCGGTAGATTACGTCCACAATCCCGTTCAGTATTACTCCATCGATGATTTCGTTCGGCGCACCTTGCTTGATGAGCGGGCGAATCAGTTCCTCGAATGCGAAGCTGATTTTCTGAAGGATGTAGAGGAAGATGCCTTGGCGTCTACGATTTAGCTGCGATTTCATGAGGCGCTTCGCGAAAGCATCTTTTCGCTCGATCGCAATCTCCAGTAAATCGTCACGTCCACCGTTCACGAGCTTTTGCTCAAGACCGATCACCGGCGTCTGGGTTTTCTGATTGGTGAAAAAATCCAGACGCTCAACGAAGTACTGGAAATCTTCGTCGTTCTCGCTGAGCTCCTGGAATTTCGCTAAGGCCCGTGATATGGCGGTTGGGTCAGGTGGAGGAAGGTTGATGATGTAGTTGGTATCGTCACCCACCCTTAGGCTCCCGTGAATCTGGGAACCCCACACATTCGCCTTATTCATTTGTTTTCGCGGGTTGTGTTGTTGCCGGCCTGGACATTTCCATGCACGGCGGAGCCTTTGATATTGACCGAGTTGTTACCGGGGCCTCGTTTGGCTCCGGCATTGACCAGGGCCAGGCAGAGGCCGAAAACCACGATCACGATAAGGCCGAGAAGGGCGAACAGCTCAGTGTGCGTGAGGTTCTTCAGGTGGGGGGAGGCAATGATCTGCGGGTAAACGGTATATCCAACAAGTCCCGCTACGGCAGCGATACCGCAGTACTTCAGTGCACCTGTCCAGAATCCTTCCATGATGCATCCAATGAACAGTTATCAAAATGGCATCATCACGCATCGCGCCCTGATCGTAAAGCCGTGGCTCATGCCTACGCGCTTGGTGCTCCCGCTAACGGCGGCGCGCAGGGATGCCGGAAGCGTGCAGCAGAGGCGGATATGGGACATTTCACTGCGCGCCATAAGGGTAGTGCTCAAGGACGACCGCTTCTGGCCGATTTCTGCCTGTTGCGGCGGGTCGGCTGAGGACGCGGCACCTCGTCAGTGCGCATGTCCTCTCGCTCGACTCAGGATGAAACTCTATTTGTAAGGATGAAACTTTATTGTCAAGGATGAGACTTTATTGTCTTCCCACAACGGGCATTTCCGTCCCCTCCTCCCTCACTCCACCGTCACGCTCTTGGCCAGGTTGCGCGGCTGGTCGACGTCGGTGCCCTTGAGTACCGCGACGTGGTAGGACAGCAGCTGCAGCGGCACGGTGTAGAGGATTGGCGCGAGCTGATGGTGGATGAAGGGCATCTTCACCAGGCGGGTGCCTTCGCCGTTGTGGATGCCGGCCTCGCCGTCGGCGAAGACGATCAGTTCGCCGCCGCGGGCGCGGACTTCCTGCAGGTTGGACTTGAGCTTCTCCAGCAGCTCGTTGTTCGGCGCCACGGTGACCACCGGCATGCTAGCGTCGACCAGCGCCAGCGGGCCGTGCTTGAGTTCGCCGGCCGGGTAGGCCTCGGCGTGGATGTAGGAGATCTCCTTGAGCTTGAGCGCCCCCTCCATCGCCACCGGATACTGGGCACCGCGGCCGAGGAACAGGCAGTTGTTCTTGTCGGCGAAGAATTCGGCGATCTGCTGGATGGTCGCGTCCATCGCCAGCGCCTCGTCGAGGCGCGCCGGCAGACGGCGCAGCTCGTCCACCAGCTCGGCCTCGACCCCGGCGGCGAGGCTGCTGCGCGCCTGGCCCAGGGCCAGGGTCAGCAGCAGCAGGGCGACCAGTTGGGTGGTGAAGGCCTTGGTCGAGGCGACGCCGATTTCCGGGCCGGCCTGGGTCAACAGGCAAAGCTCGGATTCGCGCACCAGCGAGCTGGTGCCGACGTTGCAGATCGCCAGGCTGGCGAGATAACCGAGATCCTTCGCATTGCGCAGGGCCGCGAGCGTATCGGCGGTCTCACCGGACTGGGAAATGGTGACGAACAGGCTGTCCGGCTGCACCACCACCTTGCGGTAGCGGAACTCGCTGGCCACCTCGACCTGGCAGGGAATCCCGGCCAGTCCCTCCAGCCAGTAGCGGGCGACCATGCCGGCATGGAAGCTGGTGCCACAGGCGACGATCTGCACGTTCTTCACCCGGCCGAACAGCTCGGCCGCCTGCGGGCCGAAGGCCTCCACCAGCACATGATGCGCCGCCAGGCGGTCTGCCAGGGTGCGCCGCACCACGTTCGGCTGCTCATGGATCTCCTTGAGCATGAAGTGGCGGAATTCCCCCTTGTCGGCGGCTTCGGCGCCATCCCGATACTGCAGCATCTCGCGTTGCACGGGGCGGCCCTGGGCATCCCAAACCTGCACGCTGTCACGGTGGATCTCGGCGATGTCGCCCTCTTCCAGGTAGATGAAGCGGTCGGTCACCTGGCGCAGGGCGAGCTGGTCGGAGGCGAGAAAGTTCTCACCGTGACCGAGGCCGATCACCAGCGGGCTGCCGCTGCGCGCGGCGAGCAGGCGGTCCGGCTGGCCGGCGCCGATCACCGCCAGGCCGTAGGCACCGTGCAGCTCGGGAATGGTGGCCTTGAGCGCGGCGGTGAGGTCGCCGCTGTCCTGCAGCTTGTGGTGCAGCAGGTGGACGATGACCTCGGTGTCGGTATCCGACTCGAAGCGGTAGCCGAGACCCTGCAGGCGCTCGCGCAGCTGCAGGTAGTTCTCGATGATGCCGTTGTGCACCACCGCCAGCTCATCGGCGGAACAGTGCGGGTGGGCGTTGCGCTCCAGCGGCGCGCCGTGGGTGGCCCAGCGGGTATGGGCGATGCCCAGGCGCCCGCTCAGCGGCTCGCTCTGCAGGGCCTGTTCCAGCTCGGCGATCTTGCCTGAACGACGGCAGCGGACGAGCTTGCCCGCAGTATCGATCACCGCCACGCCGGCGCTGTCGTAGCCCCGGTATTCCAGGCGCTTGAGGCCTTCCAGCAGGATGGGGGTGATGTTGCGTTCGGCGATGGCGCCAACGATTCCGCACATGATGTCGTTCTCCTTCAGGCGGGTACGGCGACGCAGACCAGCTCCACGCCATGCGCCGCAATCTGTTCGCGCGCCTCGGGCGGGAGGCGCTCGTCGGTGATCAGGGTGTGCACGCTGCTCCAGGGCAGCTCCAGGTTGGGAATCCGCCGGCCGACCTTGTCGGACTCGACCATGACGATGACTTCCCGGGCGACCTCGGCCATGACCCTGGACAGGCCGAGCAGTTCATTGAAGGTGGTGGTGCCGCGCGCCAGGTCGATGCCGTCGGCACCGATGAACAGCTGGTCGAAATCGTAGGAACGCAGCACCTGCTCGGCGACCTGGCCCTGGAAGGATTCGGAATGCGGATCCCAGGTTCCGCCGGTCATCAGCAGCACCGGCTCGTTCTCCAGCTCGCGCAGGGCGTTGGCCACCTCGAGGGAATTGGTCATCACCAGCAGACCACGCTTGTGGCCCAGCTCGGGAATCATTGCCGCGGTGGTGCTGCCGCTGTCGACGATGATCCGTGCATGCTCGCGAATCCGCGCGGCAGCGGCCTTGGCAATGGCCTGCTTGCAGGCGGACAGCGGCCGCAGGCTCTCCTCGGCGAGATCCTGCGGCAGCGGCACCGCTCCGCCATAGCGACGCAGCAGCAGGCCGTTCTTCTCCAGGGCGGCGAGATCCTTGCGGATGGTGACCTCCGAGGTTTCGAAGCGTCTGGCCAGTTCGTCGACACTGACTTCGCCCCGTTCGGCCAACAGGGCGAGAATGGCATGGCGGCGTTGCGGAGTGTTGCGCTTCGACATTTATATGTTTCGATTCGAAATTAAATTTGCGTCGAATCAAAACATAGCAGACTGCAGACCGCAAGTGCTCGGGCTGTTGCAAAGCAGGCCATGGCCCAGCAGGAAGAAAATGTCCTGAAAGCACGGTCCGTCCATGCTCGCCAGCCCGTTCATGGGTGGCGCGCCACTATTCCCCGTCCGATGCCGTGCCCACCAGTACATCGATCAGGGCGCGAGAAGCCGCCGACAGGCGACGGTGAGGCGCGTAGATCACCGAGGAAGGTCGCGTGCGCCCGCGCAGTTGCGGCAGCAGCTCGACCAGCTGTCCGCACTGGATGCGTTCGCGAACGACGAAATCGTAGGTCTGACTCATTCATCGCTCAAAGCATCGTCGGAAAGGTTCCGGTGCCGCTCTCCCTGGTGCCGTCCAGCACGAACCTGAGCGCCTGTCCCACCATGAGGTAGGCATTGCCGGCGAGGATTTCCCGGACTGCCAGCAGTTCGTACAGCGGCTGCCAGCGGCCCTGGCCGTCGCCGTCGGGCACGCGCAGTTTCAGGTCCGGACTGGGCAGGTAGTGGCCGTTGCGCACGCGCTGCCAGAGCTTGCGCGCCGGGCGGTAGCTGCTGTCGACTTCGGCGCGGGCCAGGACCTGGTTGAAGTAGGTGCGCTTCTGGCGCTCGGGGCGCAGCACGTTGGCCGGGAAATGCGTGAGGTTGCGCATCAGGTAGTCGGCGTAGAAGCCGTAGCGCCGACCGATCGGGAACTCCCGGGTATGGTTCAGCTGCGAGCCGAGCACCTTGAGGCCGGCGAGCATCAGCTGCAGGGGCAGGTATTCGCCCTGCTGCGGCTGCAGGCGGATCAGCCGTCCCTCCACTTCCAGGTCCAGCGGGGTCGCCAGGCGCTCGTAGAGTTCGCCGAAGGGGCCGGCGGCGTACTCCTCGTCCTCGACGGCGCGCTCGAGGGCGTAGGACAGCGCGCTGTGGCCGAACAGGTCGCGCTGCTCGGGATCGGCGCCGCGCTCGAGCAGCGCCTCCGCCAGCGGCAGGTTGCCGGCCAGGGTGGCGAGCATCAGCGGGGTGGCGTCCATCGGCGTGCGGTGGTCGACGCCGTACTGGTCGCACTGGACGAGGATGTCCTTGAAGTTCTTCTTGCGGTAGGCGCCGAGCTGGCGCTCGACGAGGCTGTCGCGGGTGCGCCAGATCGAGCCCTGGCGGGCGTTGGCGATCAGTTGCACGGCGGGATTCCAGTGCAGCGTATCGGCCAGGTGCTCGATGTGCCGCTCCATCTGGTGCCAGAGGGCGAAGTCGAACAGTTGCTGACGCACCTTGTTGGAGATTTCCCGGGGATCACGGGCACGCTCGATCATCGGGCCGGCGGTTTCCCAGTTCCACACCGGCCAGGGCACCTGGCGGGTCTTGAGGATGTCGCGGCGAATCGCCTCGGCCTGCTCCTGCTTGCCCTGCTGTTCCAGACGGTGCGCCTCGCGCTCCCAGTCCTCGCGGCTGGATTTGCTGGATTCGATTTCCAGCCGGGCGTCGCTGTCGCGTACCCCCAACAGGGCGAGCAGAGGGTGGCTGTGGTCGCTCTCGATCAGGTAGAGCCGCTCCACCGCGCGGGTCAGCGCCACGTACAGGGCGTTGACGTAGAATTTCCAGACCTCCAGCGACTTGTCCTGCTTGTCGCGGGCGCGGCGGTAGTCCAGTTCGTCCCTTTCCAGGTCGGCGGCGGCGACGCCCTCGCAGATTTCCGCATAGGCCTGACGCTGGTCGGAGACGAAGCGGTAGAGAACGATGTTGGGGTATTCCAGCCCCTTGGCCTCGTGTACCGAGAACACCAGGGGCGTACGGAAGTGCTTCTTCGCCTCGGCCTTGTCCTCATCGCGCAGCACCAGCACGGCGAACTGGGTGGAGGCCCGGGTCTTGCCGTCCAGGTCGCGCTTGACCGCATCCTTGTCGGCCAGCAGGCGTACTTCGCCCGGCTCGCTGGAGGCGGACTCGACCAGGTGGTTGCTCTCGCGGTCGATGGAGCCGAAGCGGGCGTGCTTGATCTTCAGCAGATCGTTGGCCACCCGGGTGACTTCGCGGGCGTTGCGGTAGTTGACGCGCAGGACCGAAAGCGTCTGCCGCTCGGCCAGCGCCGAATCGCGCCAGAACAGCCCCTTGACCGCGCTCCAGGAAAAGAAGTTGGGATGGACGATCTGGTTGGAGTCGCCGCAGAGCAGGAATTGGCCGGGCTTTCTGAGGGTTTTCAGCACCAGCGCCAGCTGGGCGTTGGTCAGATCCTGCACCTCGTCGACGACGACGAAGTCGTAGGCCGGTTCGGCCAGCGCCTGCCATTGCTGGGCAATCAGGTTGCTGTCGTACAGGCCACTGTCCTGCAGCCAGGCCTGGTAGCGCCGGAACAGCTGGTGGACGGCGCTGCGCTGCTCCGCCGGGAAGATCGACTGGCGAGCGCCCAGGGCCAGGTAGGCGGCCTCGTCGAGCACGCCCTCCGGCTGGCTGCCGATCACCCCGCGGAACTCCTCGAAGCACTGGTGGGCATCGGTGAAGCGGTACTGCTGGCGGTGCCGCTCGAACCAGGCCTTGAAGGCCTGGAAGCTCACTTCGCGGCCGTCCGGCACCCTGAGGGTTTCGAGGAATTCGCGATAGGCGAGAAACTGCGGCTCCTGGGTGTCGTTGCGGTAGCCGTTGGCGAAATACAGCTCGCGGGCGTTGCGCGCCAGCCAGGGCGAGTGGGTGACGTAAAGCAGCTCGCCCTCGGCCTGGCGCAGCTTCTCCAGGGTCAGGGCAGTCTTGCCGGAGCCGGCCGAGCCCACCAGGATCGCCGGCGGCGGCAGGCGGTAGATGGCTTCCTGGGCGTCGTCGAAGGAGATTACCTTGTCCAGCAGGTGGAACTCCCCGCGGCCCGGATGCAGGTAGCGCACCGGCGTGGCGGCGGCCTCGGCCTGCGTCGCGCCGGCGGCCTCGATCAGCGCCTCGTCGACCCGCGCGCCGCGCAGGAAGCGGGACTTCTCGTAGGCGTGCTGGGGGATGACCTCCAGGGCCAGGCAGACAGTCTCGTCCCGGTAGCGGACGAAACTCAGCAAGAGGCGGCTGGCCTGGTCGAGCTTGACGCGGAAATAGGGCGTCGGCGCCAGTTTCTTCAGGTCGACGCTGCGCCAGTCGTCGCGCTCGATGGCGGCCACGGCCTTCTTCAGGGCGGTTTTCAGCCGGCCGGGTTCGAGCCCGGCGTAGGTCAGTACGCGCATGCGCGGGAGTCCTTCATGTCTATTTCAGGACGGCCAGCCGCCGGTTGATCTCGTCCAGATCGCAGGCCGCGGGATCGAGGGGCTCCTCGAACCATTCGAGGTAATCCGCGTGCTCCGGATGGTCCGGATCGGCGATGGCCTCGAGATAGTTGAGGTAGCCGAAAACACCACCGATGTCTTCCGGCGGACAGGCATTGGCGGCACTCAGGCAAACGAACCTCGGTTTCAGCGGGTCGCCGGCGAGTCGCTTCTCGACGGTGATCTTGTGCTCCCAGGAATCGCCGAAGTCGTAGGTGTAGTAGAGCGTCCGGCCCCGGCCAAGCGCATCGAGCAGCCCGACATCGTCCTCCAGAACGCCGTCTCCGTCCGGACCATAGTGGGTGCGGCCGATCCGGAATCCGTACAGATGCTCGTTCTCCCAGCCCATGGCCAGCTGGATGCACTCGTGCAGGTCGACGAGCGTCAGGTTGGCCGGCACCTTCACCTGACGATGGATCACGGGCTCGAAATCGAGCAGTTCGATGCGCAGGATGAGCGCGTTGGGTTTCGCTTGGGTCGTCATGGCGTTTCTCAGCGTTTCTTCTGGGGACGCTGCCAGCCTTCGATGTTGCGCTGCCGGCCGCGGCCGAGGGCCAGGTTGTCGGCCGGCACGTCCTCGGTGATCACCGAGCCGGCGCCGGTGGTGGCGCGGTCGCCCAGGCTGACCGGCGCGACCAGGGCGCTGTTCGAGCCGACGAACACGTCCTCGCCCATCACCGTCCTGAACTTGTTGGCGCCATCGTAGTTGCAGGTGATGGTGCCGGCGCCGATGTTGGTCCGCGCGCCGATCTCGGCATCGCCCAGGTAGGACAGATGCCCGGCCTTGGCACCCTCCCCCAGCACGGCGTTCTTCAGCTCGACGAAGTTGCCGACATGCGCCTTCGCTTTCAGCACCGCGCCCGGACGCAGGCGGGCGAAGGGCCCGCAGTCGGCGCCCTCGCCCAGTTCGGCGCCTTCCAGGTGGCTGTTGGCCTTGACCTGCGCACCCCTGCGCAAGGTGCTGTCCCTGATCACGCAGTTCGGGCCGATCTCCACGCCATCCTCGATCACCACCTTGCCCTCGAGGATCACGTTGACGTCGATCAGCACGTCGCGGCCGACGCTGACCTCGCCGCGCAGATCGAAACGCGCCGGGTCGCGCAGGGTCACGCCCTCGGCCATCAGCCGCCGCGCAGCGCGCAGTTGGTAGTAGCGCTCCAGCTGGGCGAGCTGGATGCGGTCGTTGGCACCCTGCACTTCCATGGCGTCCTGCGGCTGCTCGGTGGCGATCTGCAGGCCATCGGCCACTGCCATGGCGATCACGTCGGTGAGGTAGTACTCGCCCTGGGCGTTGTCGTTGGACAGCCGCCCCAGCCACTCGGCCAGGTGCTCGCCGGGCACCGCGAGAATGCCGGTGTTGCCTTCGCAGATGGCGCGCTGCTCGGGGCTGGCGTCCTTGTGCTCGACGATGGCGACGACCTGCCCCGCCGCGTCGCGGACGATCCGTCCGTAGCCGGTGGGATCGACCAGATCCACGGTGAGCAGGGCCAGCCGGTCGGGGCCGACCTGCGCCAGCAGGCGGCGCAGGGTGTCCGCCTCGATCAGCGGGACGTCGCCGTAAAGGATCAGCACCCGCTCGGCGGAAAGCGCCGGCAGCGCCTGGGCGACGGCATGTCCGGTGCCCAACTGCTCGGCCTGCAGGACGAAGTTCAGATCATCCGCCGCCAGTTGCTCGCGTACCCGCTCGGCGCCGTGCCCGATCACCACGTGGATGCCCTGCGGCGCCAGCTGGCGAGCCGTGTCGACGACATGGCCGAGCATGGACTGGCCGGCGAGCGGGTGCAGGACTTTCGGCAGGGCAGAACGCATGCGCGTGCCCTGGCCCGCGGCGAGAATGACGATATCGAGGGACATGGGAACAATCCTGGACATGGACGGAATGGATAAGCGTCGACGAAACCCGGCGCATGGGCAAGTGCGGCCGGGGTCCGACTTTGCCTCCTGATGCCTTCCTTTTCAATAGCCGCTATCCGCCGCGGTGTGCGCTTTTCCTGCACGAGCTTGGGCGAAGGAGTTTATTTGGCCACCCCTAAAATGTTATATTGTAACAATAAGCACTCACATTAAAATTCCCCCTGGAAAGGAGGCACAGACGACCAATGCCGCAGGGACCGATCCTTCCGACGAAACCGGAGTGGCCATGACCGAAGCTGAGCTGCCCGCCCAGCCCGCCGACACCTGCATGAACGAAGCACAACAGGCCTTCTTCCGGAGCCGGCCGCGGCGCCGGGGCGGTCGGGCTGCGGCATGAAGCCCGGAAAAAGCGCGCCCAGTCTGGTGACGACCGGGATGCTGATCGGCCTGGTGTCCGGTCCCGCCTTCGGCCAGAGCCTGGAGGAGCCGGCCATTCTCGAAGCCGTCGTCATCGAGGCGGATCAGGAGAGCGCCAGCGGCCCGGTGCAGGGCTACCGCGCCCGGCGTTCGAGCAGCGCCACCAAGACCGACACGGCCCTGGAAGAAATCCCGCAATCCGTGAGCGTGGTACCGGCCCAGGTGCTGGAGGACCTCGACAGCCCGCGCATCGAGCGGGCGCTCGACTTCGCCGGCGGCGTGGCACGGCAGAACGATTTCGGCGGGCTGACCCTGTACGAATACAGCGTTCGCGGCCTGACCACCTCCGAGTTCTACAAGGACGGCTTCAGCGTCAACCGCGGCTACATGAACTCGCCCGACGCGGCCAACATCGAGCGCGTCGAAGTGCTCAAGGGTCCGGCGTCCAGCCTGTACGGCCGGGGCGATCCGGGCGGCACCATCAACCTGGTCAGCAAGCGGCCGCAGCGCGACCGCTTCGCCCGCCTCGACCTCGGCGCCGGGCGCTGGGACCGCTACCGCAGCACGCTCGACCTGAACACGCCGCTGGACGAGGAAGAGGACATGCTGCTGCGCATGAACCTGGCCATCGAGGACAATAACCACTTCCGCGACTACCGCTCCGGCGAGCGCCAGTTCTTCGCGCCGGCGTTCAGCTGGAATATCGCCCCCGACACCCGCCTCCTAGTCCAGGCCGAGGTGATCCGCAACCGCCAGGTCTTCGACCGCGGCGTGGTCGCCCCCGACGGCCGACTCAGCCGGGTATCCCGTTCCGCCTTCTTCGGCGAGCCGGACGACGGCAAGATCCGCAACAACAACGAAACCCTGCAGGCCGAACTGGAACATGACCTCAACCCGAACTGGACCCTGCGCCTGGCCGGTCACTACAAGCAGGGCCGGATGAACGGCTACGCAACCGAAGCGAGCAGCCTCGCCGCGGACGGCCGAACGCTCAACCGCGAGTACCGCTACCGGGACTTCGACTGGCAGGACGCGATCACCCAGCTGGAGCTGCGCGGCCGGGTCCATACCGGCGGCATCGAGCACAATCTGCTGATCGGCACCGAATACGAACGCTATGCCAAGGACGAACGGCTGTTGCGCTCCCGGCCGACCGCCACCCTCGATATCTACGAACCGGTCTACGGGCAGCCGCGACCGCCGTTCAGCACCGGCGTCGGCGGCCGCAGCACGCATCGCAACGAACTCGTCCATTCCCGCTCGCTCAACCTCCAGGACCAAGTACGCCTGACCGAGCGGCTGTTCGGCCTGGTCGGGGCCCGCTACGACCACTACGAACAGCGCCTGGACAACGAGGTCAACGGCATCCGGGCGCGGCAGACGCAGGAAGAGGTCACGCCGCGCATCGGCCTGCTATATCAGCTGACGCCCGAGGTCGGCGTCTTCGCCAATGCCTCGCGCTCGTTCAAGCCCAACAGCGGCGCAGACGCCAGCGGCAATCCCTTCGACCCGGAAGAAGGCATCGGCTACGAGGCGGGCGTGAAGCTCGACCTGTTGGACGGCCGCCTGGGCATGACCCTCGCCGCCTTCCACCTGACCAAGGAGAACGTGCTCACCGCCGACCCGAACGACCCGTCCTACCAGATGACCACGGGCGAGGTCAGGAGCCGGGGCGTCGATCTGCAGTTCAGTGGCCAGCTCACCGATGCCATACGCGTCATCGGCGCCTATGCCTATGTCGATGCCGAGGTGACCGAGGACAACACCCTGGACACCGGCAGCCGCCTGCTCAACGTGCCGCGCCACAGCGGCAGTCTGATGGGCGTGTACGAGTTCCATGGCGGTCTTCTGCAGGGCCTGGAGCTGGGCGGCGCGCTCAATTACGTCGGCGAGCGCTCCGGCAATACGGCGGACAGCGGCTTCGAGCTGCCCTCTTACACTACCGTCGACCTGCTGGCGCGCTACCGGGCCAGCGACAGGCTCAGCCTCGGCGTCAATCTGAACAATGCCTTCGACCGCACCTACTACGAGCGCTCCTACAGCAACGTCTGGGTGATGCCCGGCGAGCCGCGCAACCTGAACGTCAACCTGTCGTGGAGCCTGTGAAGCGCCCGCCCCAGGGTCGATGCCGCTCCATTCGCAAAGGAAAGATCGCTTGAAACCTGCATGGCCGCTATTGCTGCTGTTGTGCCTGACCGCCTGCAGCCCGAACCAGGACCCCGAGGTGCTGACGCTCGGCGGCCCCTTCGAATTCACCAGCCAGGACCCGGCGCGCGACGGTTTCGTGTATACCCGCCTTCAGGTGGCCGAGAGCCTTCTCGAAGTGGATGACAGCGGCCGGCTGCTTCCGGGCCTCGCCCAAAGCTGGGAGGTCAGCGAGGATGGCCTGACCTGGCGTTTCCAGCTCCGGGAAAACGTGCGCTTCCATGACGGCCTGCCGCTGGACGCCGCTGCGGTCGTGCAGGCGCTGGAGATGGCCCGGCGCAAGCCCGGCGTGATCCGCTCGGCGCCGATCGTCGAGATCCGCGCCGAAGATGCGCTGGGCGTGGCCGTCCGGCTCGGCAGGCCCTACAACCCGCTGGGCGCGCTGATGGCGCACTATTCGACCGTCATCCTCTCCCCCGCCTCCTACCAGGACGACGCCAGCGTCGGCTGGATGCACGGCACGGGCCCCTACCGGCTCAAAGCCTTCGATCCGCCGCACCGCATCCGGGTGACCCGCTTCGACGACTACTGGGGCACGCCGGCGATCATCCCCAGGGCGGTGTATCTTACCGGGCACCGGGCCGAGAGCCGCGCCCTGCAGGTCATGGCCGGACAGACCGACATCATCTACACGCTCGATCCCGCCAGCCTGGACCTGCTGCGCCGGCAGGAGGATGTCCGGGTCCATTCCGACCGCATCCCCCGCACGATCCAGATCAAGCTCAACGCAGGCCATCCGTTCATGGCCGAGCGCGACGCCCGGCTGGCCATGAGCCTGGCCCTGGACCGTCAGGGCATCTCGAGCCGCATCGTCCGCGTGCCCGACGCGCAAGCCAATCAGTTGATACCGCCCTCGCTGGCCGGCTGGCACATCGACGGGCTGCCGCCGATCCAGCGGGACCTCGAACGCGCCCGGGAGCTGCTCGCCGGCCTGGGCTGGCAGCCGGGGCCGGACGGCATCCTGCAGCGCGCCGGCCGACGCTTCCAGCTGACCATGGTCACCTATGCCGACCGCCCCGAGCTGTCCGTGGTCGCCACGGCCATCCAGGCGCAGCTGCGGGAAATCGGCATCGCCATCGCCGTGACGATCGTCAACTCCAGCGGCATTCCGTCCGCCCACCACGACGGCTCGCTGGAGCTGGCCCTGGTGGCGCGCAACTACGGCAACGTCGCCGCCCCCTTGAGCCTGCTGTTCGCCGACTACGGCGATGGCGGCAATGGCGACTGGGGCGCGATGGGCTGGCGCAACGACGAACTGCCGGCCCTGCTCGGACGCCTCGAGTCGGAGCGGGACCCGGCGCGATACCGGGCATACGCGCAGCGGGTTTCCCACATCCTGGCCGAAGAGCTGCCGGTGATTCCGGTGCTCTTCTACACCCAGCAGACGGCCGTCTCGGCCCGTGTGCGGGGTTTCAGTTTCGACCCCTACGAGCGCAACTACCGCCTTTCCCGGATGAGTTTCGAGACCCCATGATCATCCTGTTCCTGAAGCGGCTGGCACAGGCCGCCTTCGTGTGCTGGAGCGTCGGCACCCTCGGTTTCGTGCTGATGAGCCTTTTGCCCGGCGACATGGCGTTCCGTATCGCCGCGGGTCGTTATGGCTACGACAACGTCAGCCTGGCCGCCGCCGAAGCCGTACGCGCCGAACTGGGGCTCGACCAGCCGGCCTGGCGCCTGTATCTGGAGTGGCTGTTCGACCTGCTGCGCTTCAATCTGGGCGACTCGCTGGTCAGCGGCCTGCCGGTGGTCCGTGAAATCGCCCACCTGCTGCAGCACACCCTGCTGCTGGCAAGCGCCGCCATCCTGATCGCCGCGCTGATCGCCATGCCGATGGGACTCTATGCGGCCGTCAGGGCCGACGGCTGGTTCGACCGGGTTTCGCTGATGGCTTCGGCGTTCCTGCGGGCGCAACCGGTGTTCGTCATCGGTCTGGTGCTGGTGCTGATCTTTGCACTGGAGCTGCGCCTGTTTCCGGTGGCCGGCTTCGACGGCGCGAACCATGTGGTACTGCCGGCCATCGGTCTGGCGCTGTCCATGGCCGCGGTGTCCAATCGCGTGGTGCGCCACAGCGCCAGCGCGGTCATCCGCTCCGCCTACTTCACCTTTTCCCGCATCAAGGGCCTGACCTTCGCCCAGTCCTTCGCCCGGCACGGCCTGCGCAACTGCGCCCTGCCCGTGGTGGCGTTCCTGGGCATCCAGCTGGCCAGCGCGATCGAGGGCATCGTCATGATCGAGTCCCTGTTCTCCTGGCCGGGCCTCGGCCATGGACTGGCCCATGCGGTTTTCAACCGGGACGTCCCCATGATCCAGGGCGCGGCCATGGCCCTCGGGCTGATATTCGTCGGCCTGAACCTGTTGACCGACCTGGCCTGCCACCTGATCGATCCGCGCGGGAGAACGACCGGATGAACCTTTTCCTGCGCCATCTCAAGCCCGGCCAGCGCGTCGGCGCCGCCGTGCTGGCCGGCCTCGCCGGCTTCGCCGTGCTCGAATCGCTGCTGAACGCGACCGACCCGGCCGTGCAGAACCTCACCGACAGCTTCGCTCCGCCCAGCCTGCGGGAACCCTTGGGCACCGACCAGTTCGGCCGCAGCATGCTGGCGCGGATGGGCGCGGCGGTGCGCCTGTCGCTGCTGCTGAGCCTTTTGTGCGTGGCGACCTCGGCCAGCCTGGGCGTCGTGCTGGGCGTCGCCGCCGGCTGGCGGCAGGGGCTGACCGACAAGGTGCTTTCCTTCTTCCTGAACATGGTGCTGGCGCTGCCGGGACTGGTGCTGATCCTGCTGTTCGCCGGCCTTGCGCCGGGCTCGCTGCCGATGCTCTACGTCGCCATCTCGCTGGTGCTGTGGGTGGAGTACTTCCGGGTGGTGCGCGCGATCACCCGCAGCGTGGTCGCCTCGTCGCCCATGCAGGCCTCGCGGATGCTGGGCTTCGACTGGTTCTACCGTTTCCGCCGCCACGTCTGGCCGGCCATCGTCGCGCCGGTGCTGACCCTGGCGGCCTTCGGCGCCGCCGCCGCCATCCTGGCCCTGGCGGCGCTCGGCTTCGTCTCCGTGGGCCTGAAGCCGCCCACCGCCGAGCTGGGCCTGATGATGGTGGAGCTCTTCCCCTACTACAGCGCCGCCCCCTGGGTCCTGGCCCAGCCGGTCCTGGCCGTGTTCCTGCTTGTGTTCGGCCTCAACCTTCTGGCGGGGAAAAACCAATGACCGCACTGCTGCAGATCGAAAATCTCTCGGTCTCCGCCGGGGACCAGCCCCTGCTGGAAAACCTGTCGCTGAGCCTGGCCAGGGGCGAGCGGCTGACCATCCTCGGCGAGACCGGCGCCGGCAAGAGCATCCTGATCCAGGCCGTCATGGGCCTGCTGCCGCCCCCACTGCGCAGCACCGGAACCATCCGTATCGAGGGTCGGGACATCGCCGCCCTTTCGCAAAAGGAGCGCGAGCGACTCTGGGGCCATCGCATCGCCATGCTGCCGCAGGAACCCTGGCACTCCCTGGACCCGCTGATGCGCGGCCGTCAGCAGATCGCCGAGGTCTACGCGTGCGTGCTGCGACAAGACACGGAGCAGGCCGGCATGAATGCCCGCCGCGACCTGGCCGGCGTCGGCCTGGAGCAGGCCGGCGACAAGCTGCCCGGCCAGCTTTCCGGCGGCATGGCCCAGCGCCTGGCCTTCTGCGCCGCGACGGCCGGCGGCGCGGCCATCGTGCTGGCGGACGAACCCACCAAGGGGCTGGATGCGGGCCGGCGCGACCATATCGCCGACCTGCTGCGCCGCAAGGGCGACGCGGGCTGCGTGCTGACCATCACCCACGACGTGGAGGTGGCGCGCCGGATCGGCGGCCGGATCATGGTCATGCGCGCCGGACGCCTGGTGGAGGAAGGATCGGCGAATGAAGTACTGAGCGCTCCGGCGGCCCACTACACCCGCCAGCTGATCGGCGCGGCACCTAGCCATTGGCCGCGGACCAGGGACCACGGCCTCGGCGCCAGCGGGCAAGGGCCGGCCGTCATCGAGGCCCGCGGGCTCGCCAAGAGCCGCGGCGGCAGGCGGCTGTTCCAGGGGCTCGACCTCCGCGTGGGCCGGGGCGAGATCGTCGGCATCGTCGGCGACAGCGGCTGCGGCAAAAGCAGCCTGGGCGACATCCTGCTCGGCCTGCTGCCGCCGGACGCTGGCGCAGTGACGCGCGCGCCCGGTATTGCTCGGCACAAGTACCTGAAGCTGTACCAGGATCCGCCTGCCGCATTCGCACCCGCGATTCCCCTGAGGCGCCTGTTCGATGACCTGATCCGGCTGCACAGGCTCGACGCGTTCCGGCTGCCGCCCTTGCTGGAGCAGTTGCGACTGCATCCGGCCCTGCTCGAACGGCCCGTGCACGACGTGTCGGGCGGCGAGCTTCAACGCCTGGCCATTGCCAGGGCCCTGCTGCTGGATCCGGTTTTCCTGTTCGCCGACGAGCCCGTTTCCCGCCTGGACCCGATTACGGCCCGTGAAGTCGTCTTGCTCTTGACCGAAGTCGCTACGCGCCATGATTGCGCGGTATTGCTGGTCAGTCATGACCCCGAGCTGGTGGAAAAGGTCTGCGATTGCACCATTCGACTGGGATAGACCCACTAGATTTCGGCCGACGCAAACCCCGCCGCGCCATCCTTCCCCGCCCCGAAGGGCGGGGTTTGCCGCATGCCGAACGCCTCACTGCCGGCAATGCGCCGGCGGCAGCACGTCCTGGGCGGCCTGGCGGGTCATCATGGCCAGCTCGCCGGCGTTCTTGGCGGTGAATACCCGGCCGCCGGTGGCCTGGGCCAGGCAGTTGCCAGCCCCGGTGCCGAGGATGTCGACCACGTTGATCTTCAGGTGCGGCTTACGCCGCGCCAGGTCTCGGGCCACTGCGCAGGGGTCCTGGCGGCAGCTCTCCTCGCCGTCGGAAACCACCAGCATCACCGATTCGCGGTTGACGCCGTCGAGCATCTGCCCAGCCTTGGCGATGCCATCGGCCAGCGGCGTGCCCTCCACCGGATCGATGGAGCGCAGACGCGCCAGCAGGCCGCCGCGCTGGGCCGGCGTGAAGTAGCCCATGCTGCGCGAGCCGGGGCAACGCTCGACCAGCACCAGCCCGGCGTTGACGTCGCTGGGCAGGCGCTGCACCACGGCGGTGGTCGCCTCCTTGGCGGCGGTGATGCGCTTGGGCTCGCGGTAGAGGTGGCCGGTGGTGTCGATCCCGGGGTTGCCACCCAGCAGCATGCGCGCGGCAATGTCGGTCATGCCCTGCATCATCACCGCCCGATCGATTTCCTGCTTGGTCGCCAGCAGGCTGATGTCCATCGAGCCCGAGGCGTCGAACACGATGACCAGCTCCGGCGCCAGCTCCTTGGGACGCTCTTCCGGACAGAGGTTCTTGGCATTGGTGATCAACTGCTGCCGGCACTGCTGTTTCAGCTTCTGCTCGACCTCGGCGCGCAGTGCCGGGCTCTGCTTGACCTGGGGATCCTGGCTGAGCAGCTGCTGCAAGGTATTGCAGTTGCTGCCCGCCGCCGCGATGCGCTTTCGCGCCAGCTCGACCGGGTCCGGCTTGGGTTCGGGTTTCGGCTCGGGCTTGGGTTCCGGCTTCGGCTCGGGCTTGGGCGGCTCCGGTTTCACCACGGGCTCGGGTTCCGGCTTCGCTTCAGGAGCCGGCGGCGTGACGGGCTCGGGCTCCGGTTCAGGCTCCGGGGCGACTTCGGGCTCGGGCGGCGGGGGCTCCTCGGCGGGCTGCGGTTTCTCCTGGACGGCCGGCGGTTCGACCGCGGCGAGCGGCTCCACCGGCTCCTCGCGGCCGAGCAGCCACCACCACAGGCTGGCCAGCAGGGCCAGCAACAGCAGAAGCAACAGCAGCCAGGGCCACCAGCGGCGCTGCGGCGCCTCGCTCGCCAGCAAAGGCGCCGCAGCGCCGGCTGCCGCTACCGCCGCCGGGCCCGGGATGCCGCCCGCCGGGGGCGGCGCAACAGGCGGCTCGCCGCCGCCCCAGAAGGTCACCAACGGCTGTCCGTTCAGCGCGTAAAGGGTGGAAGTGTCCGGATAGCGCGCGGCCTGGCGCAACAGCTCGGCCTGGCGCCGGCCTTCCTCGCCCTGCCCTTCGAGACGCTCGGCCAGCTGTGTGATGGAGGCCAGGCGCTCTTCCAGCAGCTGGCGAACCTGCCGCGCCTCCTGCGGAGCCAGTTCGGTGAAGGGCACCGGCTGGCCGCCCAGATCCGAGTACCACTCGACGATGTCGCCTTCGGTCTGCTTCGGCTTGGCGAACAGGGCCGCCGTGCTCGGCGGCAGGTGGCGCCGCAGGATGGTCACCAGTTCCGCGTGACCGGCCAGGGCATCCGCCGCGCTGTGCGTGGCGCTGGATAAACGGGTGATTCGCTTCATGGTCGCCTTGATCCGGCCGGTCGTTGCAGGGGTAAATCAGCGCAGGCCCAGGTCGCTTTCGAGACCGGCGAGCCGGGTGCGCAATTTCTGCAGTTCGTACTGTTTCTGCGCCACCGCGGCGTTGTCCTGCCGGTTGATGCCAGCCATTTCCTTTTCCAGCGCGGCGATTTCGCCCTGCAGGCGCTGATTGCCGCGGGTCTTCTGCTTTAGCTCGGTGAGCAGCGCGTCCATCGCCTTGTTGAGTGCGGCATATTCGCTGCGCTGGCGGTCCAGTTCGTGGCCGACCTCGCTTCTTTCCTTGTCGAGGGCGGCATAGGTGTCGCGGAACAGCTGGTTGGTCCGGCGCTCGTCGAGCAGGATTCTCTCCTTCTGTTCGATGCGCTGGGCATAACCGCCATGCGCGTTGCAGCCGAACTTGGTGGCGAAGCCGGCATCGGCGTTGCGCGGATCGCATTCCTGCGGGCTCACCGCGCAGGCGCCGAGCGACAGGGCGGCGACGAATGGGAGGACTCTGGAAAATCGATGCATGGTTCAACCCAGGCGGATGGCGGAGCGTTGTTTGTAGAGCTGGTCGATCTCGGCTTCCAGCGAACTGATCTGTCGCTGCATGCTGGTGATCTCTGCGTTCAGGGTGTCGATCCGCGCGGCGCTGGCGCTGCCGCGCTCGGCGGCGGAAACCTTGCGCCATTCCTCCTGCTTGGTACGGGCATTGGCCAGCTTGTCGCGGAGAAAGACCAGGTTGGCGTCGACCTTGGCCAGGCGCTGCTGGGCATGGGCCTTCTGCACCCGGTTGGTGGCGATGTCGCGCTTGATCATCGCGATGCTCTGACGGTCATCGGCGATCACGGTGCGCGCGGTGCGTGTCAGGTCCTGCAGCTCGTGATTGTCCTTGCGCACGTCGGCGATGGCCACGTCGAGGCGCTGTTCGGCATTGGCGTACTGGCTGCGGCGCTGGTCGAGGTAGTAGTTGGCGCCCATGCCGACGCCGCAGCCGAGCACGGCCGAGGCGGCCATGCACTCGCCCTTCTTGTCCGGATTGGCCAGCTGGCAGGCCAGCACGCCCACCACGGCACCACCGGCGCAGGCCTGCCAGCCGGATTTGCTGAAGAACTGGGCCGAATTACTGTTGGCCAGTCGCGGGTCGGTCTGACCCATCCCGGGAACGCCCAGGGTCTGGCAGCCCGCCAGCAGCAGGACGAGAGTTGTCCAAGCGATCCGTTTAGTCGTGAACGAGGCCACCATCATGTCTAGTCTCGCCTTCTCCGATCAGAGGGTTTTGCAGGATTGCAGCCAGTGGGCACGCGCCACCTTGCCGTTCTTCAGGTAGGTGCGCAGGTTGTTCCAGTGGGTGTCGAGGTAGCTGCGCAGGTTGCTCTTGCCGCGCGCGGCCAGCTGTTGCGCCACCATGCCGACCTGGGGTTCGACGGTTGCCTGGCTGTAGTTCAGGGCCGTGCCCACGACGCTGTCGGCGTAGTAGTTGAGCATGAAATCGAGCACCTTGCGATGGCCGTCCAGCTGTTCCCGGCGCGCGTCGCAACGGGCCTTGGGCTCCGTGCCATCCGCCCCGCAGCTGCGACTGTAATTGCCTTCGAGGGTGTCGAGGAAGAGCCCGTCGTCCTTCAGCTTGGTGCAGAGGAAGGCGCCCAGCTGCAGCTCGGAACGGATCGCCTGGTCGCGCTGTTCGTCGCGCGCCTGGGTGTTGGCGCGCAGGTCGCTGCGCAGCTTCTCCAGCTGCCGCTTGAGCGCGTCGTCCTGCACATCTTTGGCGATGCTGGCGATCTCGCTCGCCGGGTCCTGGCCGGCCGGCCGCGCGCCGGATTCGTCCTGGGTCTCGGGGCGGGACACGCCGAGCTTCTTCCAGTCGGCCTCGACCTGCCTGATCCGCTCGCGGGAGGTCAGCGCCGGCGCCACCAGGGCCGGGCGGAAGCCGCCGGTCTTCAGGCGGTTCTGCGCGCTGCCGTCGGCGGCGTAGTAGGGCTGCTCCTGGCGCAGCGCGGTGCGCAGCTCGGCCTGCGGGGTCAGGTAGTTGCCGCCGCGCAGGATATAGCCGCCGGCCTGGCCGTGCTGGCGGTCCAGCTTGTTCAAGTGGAAGGGTTCGAAGAGCATCTCGTCGACGTTGCCGAGCATGTCGTGCAGGCCGAGCGGGTTGGGCTTGAGCAGGCCGGCCAGCTGCAGCTTGCCGTTGGCCGATTGCGCGCCGGCGAACCAGGCATGGGCTTCGAGTCCCTCCGGCATGGGGAAGCGGGTGTCGCGGAATTCCGCCTGGGACACCGCCAGGCCGCCGCGCGCGGCGAATTCCCACTCGACCTCGGTGGGCAGGCGCAGGAAGCCGGCCACGCCGTCCTCCCTGGGCAGCTTGTCGGCGGCGTTCTGGCGCAGCCAGAGGTTGTAGCGGTCGGTGAAGGCGACGGCGTCGAACCAGCTCAGCCCGGTCTGCGGCAGGCGCAGCTGGGCCGCGGGCTCGGGGCATTGCCCGTCCATCACCGCGCGGTACTGCAGTTCGTTGACCTCGTACTTGGCCAGCAGGTAGTAGCGCCCCGGCTCCGGCTTGCCGACGCTGAAGCTGCCGGCGATGTGGGTCGGCCGCGCCTGTTCCAGGTAGCCCCACTCCTCGCTGTCCTGGCCCAGGGTGATGGCGTAGTCGTCCAGCGGGCTGGCCATCGGCACACGCACCTGGCGCCAGGCCATGAAGCCGCCGCAGGGCATCGGCAGCAGCACGTCGCCCTTCTGCGGCTGCGGGTTGTAGTACTTCGCGTCCCAGGCCGCGGCGGCCGGCAGGCTGGCCAGCGCCATCGCCAGTCCCAGCGCCGCGGCCGGCCCGTGGCGGCGCCGCTCAGAGATCCCGCAGGCTTTCCGCCGGTTGAATGTGAATCGCACGATACCCTCCTACCGCCGCCACCAGGATGGCGATCAGCAACGCACTGGCGAAGGCCAGCAGAATATGCAGGTTTTCCAGTCGGCAGACGAAGGCGTCGGCGGCCAGGTTGGCGCCCAGGGCCCGGTTGAACACCGTGCTGCCGGCGAGATAGGCCGCATAGCCCAGGCCGAAGGCCAGGCAGGTGAGCAGCGCCGCCTGCACCATCACGTAGACGCCGACCGCCGCGCGGCGGAAACCGAGCAGGCGCAGCAGGGCCAGATCCCTGCGCTTGCGGTCGATGTTGGCGAGAAAGGCGCCGGCCAGGGAGGCGACGCAGCCGATCGCCGCGGTCCAGGCGATCACCGCGAAGATCAGCCCGAGCACCCGGTCGATGCTCTTCACCGACTCGATCTCGCGCAGCCGGGTACTGGTCTCGATGCGCTCGCCCTCCAGCCAGGCGGCGACGGGAGCGACCGCATCCAGGCTGCCGGCATAGACGCGGGCGCGGGCATAGCGTTCGCGCGGCGGCGCCGGACGGCCGCTGGCGAAGCCGAGCGCAGGCACCGCGAAGCCGTCGCGGAAGTCCTCCATGGCCACCAGCAGATCCAGCGACACCAGCAGCGCCGGTCGCGGGAAGGCCGTCTCGGGGAGTACCCCGGCGACCGTCACCTCGCGCTGGCCGCGCTCGCTGTTGCCGTCCAGCTTGCGCAGCACCAGCAGGCGAATGCGCTCGCCGCCGCTCACCTCCAGCCGGCGCGCCGCGCTGGCGCTGAGCAGCACCCGGTCGCCCTGCGGCGGCGCGAGGCGCCCGCCGAGCAGGGGGTCGCCGGAGCCGCTGGGGATAACTTCGGCACCGGCGACGAAGCGCTGGCCGTCGCGCGCCAGATCGGCCTGGGCGTTCAGCGAACGGGTCAGCGGCATGACGAAGCCGACCCCCGACTGCGCGGCGAGGCGCGCGAACCAGGGGCGGTCCAGGTCGTGGTTGCCGAGCAGGCGGATCTCCAGGTTGCGCGGGTCGTCGAGCAGTTCCCCGCGCAGCTGCGAGACCACCCCGTGCTTGAGGCCGAACAGCAGCAGCAGCGGCGCGATCACCGCCACCAGCGCGGCGACGATACACAGCGAAACCTGGCGGTCGTGCCATAGGTCACGGGTCGCCAATCCGGCCAGCAGGCCCCAGCCCGGACGCGCCTCAGGCCGCATCGCGGAACACCGTGCCGCCGTTGTTCTCGGCATCCGGCACGCCCACCAGCCGGCGGATCGCACAGGCGCGCAGCAGGCCCCAGTCGTGGCTGACCAGCAGGGTGGCGATGCGCAGGCGCTGCGTCGTCTTGACGATCAGCTCGAACAGCCGGCGCGCCTGGATAGGGTCCAGCGCGGCGGTGGGCTCGTCGGCCAGCAGCAGATCCGGCTCGTGGGCGATGGCGCGGACGAAGGAAGCGCGCTGGCGCTCGCCGAGGGAAAGCTGGGCGGGCTTCTTGTGCAACAGCGGCCGCAGCCCCAGGTGCTCGATCGCCTCCTCCACCCGCTCGCCGGTCGCCGGCAGGCCGAGCATGCGCCGCGGCAGTTCGATGTTCTGGCGCACGTCGAGAAACGGCAGCAGGCCGCCGCTCTGCGGGACGAAGCCGAGACGCTGGGCGCGCAGGTCGGCCAGGCGCGCCTGGCGGTCCTCGCGCAGCAGGGCGGCGATGTCCAGCGGCGCGGCGGCATCCGCTTCGTCTTCGTCACCCAGCGTGTAGCGGTCGAGGCGTTCCGGGCGCAGGATCAGGCCGATCATTTCCAGCAGGGTGCTCTTGCCGCAGCCGCTGGCGCCGGTGATCGCCGCCACCTCGCCGCGCCGCAAGGACAGGCGCGGCAGGAGGATGCGGTAGGTGCCGCGGTGGATGGCGAGGTTATCGATTTGGAGCATGGGGGGGACTCATGATCTGTTCATGCTCTGGACAAGCGGAGGGCAGGTCGCGTCTGGCGACGACAGGTTATTTATGGGTGCTGGCAAAAGGTTTTGGTGCCGGGCCGAGGAAAGTGCCCGGCCCGGCACCAAGCCTCCCTCGCCAGTCCCCACCAAACACTCCGCCGCATCAGGCCGCGAGGCAAGCCCCCCGTCCCCACACCCAAGCCAAACGCCACAGCCCCTCAAGGCAACGCCTCCAACGGCACCGGATACACATGATCCCGCGGGTCGCTGCCTTCGGCCAGGGACACCCAGCGGTCGGCATCGGCGTTGTACTTCTGGTAGTGCTTCAGCTTTGTGTTCAGCCGCCGAATGAATTTCTCCTGCTCCAACCCCTCCATGCCCTTCCAGGTCTCCTCGTCGAGGCTGAGCACTTCGCTGAGGTACGGCAGGCCCTCCAGGTACTCGGCCATCAGGCCCATTTCCGCCAGGGTGGCGGACTTGCCCTTCTGCAGCTGGCTGGGGTCCTTGCCCATGGTCGCGGCCACCGAGCGCAGGCGCTCGAACATCTCGTTGGGCGAGATCAGGCCTTCGTTGGCGGCGTCGGCGATTTTCTTGACTACTTCACTCAGGTCGCTGAGCTGGGCCTTGGTCAGCAGCACGCGCACTTCGGTGGTCGGCACGTTCTGTTTGACGAAGTCGCGGTCGCTGATCCAGGCGTGGAACACCGGCGGCGCGCTGGCTCCGGTGACTTCGCCGAGGTAAGCCAGGCGCATGGCGTGGCCGAGCTTGGCGGTATCTTCCAGCAGGGCGTCGTCGGCCGACTTGCCATTGCCTTTCTTGCCATAGTCGGCGTCGGCGCCGAGGGCGCTGCCGGCGGCCATTTCGCCGCGGTAGGCGGCCTTGACCTGGCCGGTGATGGCGGCGGCCAGGCCGTCGATCTTGCGGCCGAAGTTATCCACATCGCCGGCGTCCACCGGGTAGTACAGCGGCTTGTTGAGGAAGGGGTTGTTCGACAGGTCGCGGTACTGCGCCTCGGCGGAGGCATGGTTCTTCGCCCCGCTCGGCGTCTTCAGGTGCAGGCTGTAGATGGCCACGCCGCGGTGCTTGGCCTCCAGGCGCACCTGGGCGGCGTCGAGGCCGGTGGCGGACAGCGGATCGTCGCCGGCCAGCGCGCCGGCATCGCTGACCAGCACGATGTAGCGGGCGCCGAACTGGGTCCAGTCGATGCCGTCCAGCGCCTGCATGACCCCGGCGTAGGCGTCCTCGTCGAAGCGGCTGCTGGACACCGTGGCTGGCTTCAGCGCGGCCATCCTGGCGAGGAAGTCCTGGCCGCCCTGCACCTGGGTCGGATCGACGTACAGCTTGCTGACGTATTCCAGCGCCGGCACTTCCTTGATGTTGGAGCGGTAGGCGACCAAGCCGAACTTGACCTGTTTGAGCAGCTTTTCCTGCTCGATGTGCTGGTAGATCTTCCTGATCGCCTCGCGGGTCCGTTCGATGTACGGCCCCATGGAGATGGTCGAGTCGATGACGAATACCACGGCGGCGCTGAAGCCCTTCAGGGTGTTCACCTCGCCGGCCTTGTCCTGGGCAGCCTGGTCGGCGGCCTTCTTCTCGGCGGCGGTCACCGAGGCGACCTCCAGCTCGCGCACCTGGAAGCCCTTCTCGGTGAGGATTTCCCGCGCATCGAGCACCGGCAGCAGATAGAAGCGCTTGGCCAGGTCGACGGCGTAGTCCGGCTCGCGGGCGACCACGGCCGGATCGCGGCCCTGGCTCGCCAGGTTGGCGCGAATCGGCTTGAGCAGCTTGCCGGGGTCGTCCTCGGCGAACAGCTTGTCGAGGGTCTCGCGCTGGCGGAAGAACAGCAGCGGATCGCGCCCGGCCGGGTTGGTCAGCGCCAGGGTCATCTGCATCTTCCACTCCACCGCGCAGCCGCCGTCGATCCAGCCGAGGGTCTTGCCGTAGCTGTCCGGGCCGACCCGCAGCCATTGGGCGTCGCCGACTTTCTGCCGCTGGTACACGTAGAAACGGGTGAAGGCCGGTTGCAGCTTGCCGTCGGCCGCGCCGGGCTGGTCGCCGAGGCGGCAGCTGGGCGTGGTCAGCACGCGCTGGTAGAGGCTCTTCTTTCCCGCCTGCAGCAGGGGCTTGTCGTCGGCCGCCAGCGCCGGGCCGGCGCAGGCGCCCAGCAGCAGGCCGCCGAGCAATGCCATCTCACGCCACATCTTCATTCTCCCACGCGGGTTCATGGTTTCAGGGCCTCCAGGCGTTTCCTGGCATCCGCGTTGGCGGGGTCGTTGGCCAGCGCGATCTCGTACCAGTACGCCGCGGTCTCGGCATCGGCGGACTCCACGCAGCCGCCCGCGGCGAAGCTCTGCGGGTCGTACTCGCGGGCATAGGCGAAGGCGATGGCGGCGTCGCCGGCCTGGGCCTTGTGCGCGTAGAGACGCTGCACCACGCCGCAGCGCCTGGACTGCTTGGCGGCATCGATCACCTCCAGCACCTGGGCGCTGGACGGATTCGACCGCAGGCAGGCCTGGATGAACGCCAGGTCGTCTCCGATCCCCTCCAGCGCTGTCTCGCCACATGCCCCCGCCTCGCCGACGACCGCGGCAGCAGGCGTCGAGGCCACCGCGGGCGTGTCCTCCTGCGGGCGCAGGACGAAGTACCAGTAGGCGGCCAGCCCGACGCCGATCAGCAGCATCAGCCCGGCGACCAGCGGCAGCCATCTGGCGGGTTTCCGGGGCTTCGGCGCCGGCGCTGCGCTGAACTCTTCGTCCCGCTCGGCGACCAGCGGCCGGTCCGCCCGTGGCGTTTCGACCGGCGGCGGCTCGACGACCTCCTCGGCCGGCAGCTCCGGTTCGGACTCCGGTTCAGGCGGCGCGGCCGGTGGCTCGGACGGCCGTTCGTCCAGCGGCTGCGGGTGGCCGACTGCCGGCGAGGACAAAATATTGCCGACGATGCGCAGCACGCCGCCGTCGCTCTGCCCGGCATCGCGCAGCTGCAGCCGGTAGACCATCTTCGGGTCGCGGACCAAGGGATCGACCAGCCAGGGACCGACGGTGCCGAGCAGCAGCTCGCCGCGGCGCTCCAGGCCGTCGATGGCATGCCAGGCGGGCAGGCTGCCCCATCCGCCGCCGGCATCCAGGTAGAGGCTGTCCTGGTTGCGCAGCACGCTCAGTTCGAGGCCATCGGTGTTGCCCGGCCAGCCGCGCACGGTCAGTTCGCCATACCCGGGTTGGCCGCTGGCGGCGGCTGTCAGTTCGATTCTCAGCATGCGTCAGTCCGCCCGTGCCGATTGAAAGGTGGCGAGGATCCGGCCCAGCGCTTCGTTCTGTTCAAGGGTGATTTCCCGGCCGGCGCTGTGGCCGGCATTCTCCTCGGCGATCCGCGCCAGCGCCACCAGCCAGTCGCCGACGTAGCGCCGGGTGTAGTCGAGCGGTTGTTCCGTCAGGCGCGGCAACTGGCCCCGGGCGATGGGCGACGGCGGCTGGAACAGTTTGGCGTCGCGCTCGATGCGGCTGTCCAGACGCTGCTCGAGGGGCTGCTCGATGAGGCCCAGCCAGCCGATGAAGTCGCCGAGCACCGTCTTGGCCGTGAGCACCTGGCGGCCGGCGAGCTGCTCGCGCTTGGTGCCGACCTGCTCGGTGCTGACGATGGCCTGCAGCAGGCGCTGTTCCAGACCGAGCCGGCTGGCGCCGGTGACCAGCTCGTCGACAAGGGCCTCGACCGCCGGCTTGGCGAAGCCCAGGTAGGTCATCAGCCGCACGTCTTCGGGCAGGTGGCGCAGGTGGCCGATCCACTCGCGCAGCACCGCCTGGGCGAAGCGCGCGTCGCTGCCACGGGGCTGCCGCGCCGTCGCCGAAGGGCTGGCGGCGGCGAGCGGCTCGTTGTCGCCGAAGGGGTCGAAGGTGTCGTTGCGATCCAGGTCGAGGCCCAGGTTGAGCGCACCCGCCGGCGGCGTGCCGCCCGGCAGCAGGTTGCTGCCGGGCGCCGGCGCCGGCGTGTCGTCCTCGTCGCCGGCGCGCAGGTAGAGCGCGCGCAGCAGGTCGTCGGGCAGTTGCATCCGCTGCAGCAGTTCGCCGAGCAGGAGGCGCCGCGGCCACAGGGCATCGGAGATCTGCCGGGCGATCCGGCGTTTCCTTTCCAGCTCGCCGGCGCCTTCGGCCTGGAACCAGTGGCCGAGGCGGCTTTCCAGCAGGTGCAGGACCGCCTCCAGCTGCTCGCCGATGCGCCCCAGCTTGACCTCGCGCAGGGCGACCTGGCGCAGATAGCGGCCGATCCGCCCCATGCCGCCGTCGTTCAGCGCCAGCATGGCGTCCCAGGCATCTTCCGGGTCGCGGATGTGGCGGTAGACCGTCTCGTCCTCGCAGAAGGTCCGGCGCATCAGCGCCAGCGGCTCGCGTGCAGCTTCGTGGACGGCCACCTCCTGGCCATCCTGCAGGTCGAGGAAGGTCACCTTCAGGCGCGGCTTGCGCACCAGGAAGCTGTTGTCGAACGGCCGACCGTCAGCCCAATCCTGCAGCCAGGCGTACTGGCCGAAGCGCTCGAGCATGGTCATCTTCATCATGCCGCCGCTGCCCCAGCCCAGGCGCAGCAGGTCCTCGCCCTTGTCCAGGTCGCTGCCGATGCGCATGTCGAACATGGTGATCGCCCACAAAAGGCCGGGCTTGCGGCGGGCCCGCTCGGCCGGCGTCTCGCCCTGGGTCCGGTCGATCCAGCGGCTCAGCACCGGGCCGACGCTGGTGACGTCCGACTGCTTGTTCGACGGCGTGCAGACGATCAGCACGTTCATTTCCTGGCTGTCGGTGTAGCGCTCGAAGAGGTAGGCGACCTTGCCGCGCAGGATGAGCTGCGCCACCGGGTTGCTGTCTTCGCTGTTCACCGCGCGGCGCACCTCGTCCAGCGACTCGACGCCGAGACGGCCGCGATAGCCAGGGAAATCGAGCAAGTCGACCTGTTCGAACATGGGCTCGCTGGTCGGCTCGACCAGCGGGAAGACCAGCTCGGCGGTGAGCGCCGCCAGCTGCACCAGGGTCAGCTCGACTTCGCCGCGCAGCACGCCGTCCGCCCAGGGGCGCACGGCGATGCGCTGGTCGCTGTCCTTGCCCAGGCGCTCGAGCATGTCCACGTTCATGATGCTGTCGGCCTGGGACAGGCCGCCCTGCGGCGTGGGGCGCACCAGCGCGGTCAGCGGCGCGAACACCCGCTCGGCGTGACCCAGGCTGGCCAGGGCGCGGGCGAAGACCAGGTAGGTTTCGCTCAGTTCGGGGATCTCGCCCCAGAAGATCGAGAACAGCCGGGCGCGGTCCTCCAGCGCCAGGTATGGCGCCAGCTCGACCGCTGCCGGCCAGTAGTAGCCGCCCAGCGCGCCCAGCGTTCCCGGAAAGCTGCCCTGCAGGTAGTCCCACAGCGCCACCACGGCGTCCGCGTCGACGCCCGGCACCGGGTACGGCTGGCGGCGCCTTTCGAGGTCCCTGAGCAGCTGGCGGATCGCCGTTTCGTCGAAGCCGTAGCGCACCTTCTCGGTGTTGAAATCGTTAAAGAAGGAGTTGGCCAGGACCTTGGCCAGCTCGATCTCGGCGAACAGCTTCAGCTCCAGCGGGAACTCGGCAGGTCCCGGACGGGCGGTGCGGCTGAAGCGCGTCACCAGACCAGTGGCCTCCTTGCCGCCGCCCGGCGGATTGACGTGGGTGAGGAAGTCCAGGCGGTCGCCGCCCAGGTCGGTTTCCAGCTTGCCGTTGGCACCGGCCGCGAGGCTGGAGATCAGGTAGGACTTGCCTGCCTGGGACAGGCCGAAGAAGCCCACGGTCATCGGCAGGGCGGACACCGTGCCGAGGCGCCGCGCGGTATTGCGCACGCGGCGCAGGCTGAGGATCAGGTCGTCCGCCTCGTTATCCAGGCGCGGTGCAAAGCGGCGCACCTCGTCGATCCAGCGGATCGCCTCGCCCGCTCCGCTGTGGACGGCGGACCAGCGCTGGGACAGTCGTTCGGGCGATTGGTCAGGGTATGTCATCGATCATTGTTCCCCTGTGGCGAGGGAGCCTGGGTTTGGGCGAGATGTGTTGATATTTTGGGGTCTGCTGCTGACCCCACACCAAAGGCCCGGCCAGCACGAACGAAACAACAATCGCCGCAGCCCCTCATTCATTTCCGAAACACGCTTCCACTGTCGAGCCAGTATTGGGATTCGCCCAGCCCGGCATCGGGCAGGGTGTTGAGCTTCAGGCGGACATGGGTGCGGCTGACCGAGCCGCTATCCGACTCCACGCCGAGCAGTTCGAAACGCTCGCTGCCCTCGGCCGGGTTGCGCGAGGGCTTGATGCCCAGGCGCACCTTGAGCACCAGTCCCTTGGACGCCATTTCCTCGCGCAGTTTCGGGCTCTCGATGCCGAGGATATACAAAGGCGCGGCCGACCAGCGCTCGCAGGACAACTGGCGAAAGCCCAGGCGCATGGTGCCACGCATGTCGAAGGTGGTGTCCGGCAGGCGGTAGTCCGGGTCGTCCAGATCGATGTCGCGATAGTAGACGTTGCTGTCCTTGAGGACGTTGTTGTTGTCGATCAGCCCCAGGTGTCTGAGCGTCGAGTAGGACTTGAAGGCCGCCACGCGGAAGTAGAAGTTCGGCAGGCGCAGGCTGCGGCTCAGCAGGCAGAGCATGGCGCCGACGGCCGCGGTGGTCTTCGGGTCCTCGATGCGGTCCAGCTTGTTGAACGGGTACCAGCCGCCGGTGCGGTACTGGTTGAGCGACAGGATGCGCCCCGGCGGCAGCGGCAACAACTCGCGGAACAGCGCCTGCACGCCGGGCAGGCACGACGGCCGGCCGGTGAGCAGGAGCACGTCGCAGGGATAGCTGTGCACCACCTCGCAGAGCGCCTGGATCGTCTTGCCGATGCTCATGCGGTCGCCGATGAAGGCTTCGTGGATGCGCCGCAGGCTGACGTCCAGGGGGGTGGCGAGGATGTCGAACGGCGCGGCCTCGTTGCCCAGCTGGCGACGCACGGCGCTGCCGACGTAGTCGAGCACGTCCTCGGTGGGGCGCTCGCCGAGCAGTTCGCCGAAGGTGGCGCTGACCCGGCTGCCCGGCTCCAGCGGGTCGTACTGCTCGTAGGCCTTGAGCAGGCGCAGACCGATGGGGCCGAACACCTGCAGGGTCAGCTGCTGGCGCAGCACGGCTTCCTGCACGGCCAGCGGTTCGCTGCCGATCAGCCGCGACAGCAGCGCCTCGGGCGTGGCGATCCCGGCCCGGGACAGGGCTTCGCGCAGCGCCGGCAGGACGAACTGGCGGATCACGTCGAGCAGGATGTCGTCGCCGGCGACCTTGAAGCCGTCGCGGAAACGCTGTTCGGGGCTGATGTAGACGTTGCCGCCGACGCCGTCGTCGAGGCGGTATTCGGTGATCACCAGATCCGTGGTGCCGCCGCCGATGTCGATCGAAGCGATGGTCAGGCGATCCTTGTGCGGCTGGTCCGGACGCGCCATGGCGGCGAAGAACTCCTCCGAGCGTCCGGCGAAATTGTTCTGCGTTTCGTTGAACAGGTAGACCACCTGGCCGCAGGTGGCCTCGTCCCACTGCACATGGACTTCGGGGAACCAGGGCCAGGCCGTCTCGCGGCTCTTCGGGTCCTTGAGGTCGATGGGGTCGTCTTCGGGGTGCCAGCCGAGACTCTTCCAGACCAGGCCGATGGCCTGCTCCATGCACTTGGCGAAGATCTCGCGCTCCGGCTTGGGCATCGACGGCGGCACGGTGAGGATGATCGAGCGCAGGTGGCGCGGCACCCGCGAGTGGCTCATGCGCAGGCGCTGCGAGGGGCTGTTGATCTGCATCAGCGCCTGGCCAAGGACCTCGGAAAGCATGAAGGTCATCAGCGAGCTGCGCGAATAATGCGGGTGGAACACCGGCATGCGCTCGTCGAACGGCAAGGTGTAGAGCGCCTGGCCCTTCTCGTTGATCAGCCCGGCCACCGGGGCGGCGGTGGCATGCGGTTCGCTCTCGGTGCGCAGTGCGGCGCAGTTGAAGCGCCAGCCCGGCTCGTAGCTGTCCTCGTCCCACAGGTAGCGCTTGGGACTCGACAGCCCGGTCGAGCCTTCGGTGCCGCGCCGGCGCCCGGCCAGTCGCCCCGCCTCGCGACCGACGCGGGCGATGGTCGGCCAGAGGAACGCCTCGCGGCGGCCGCTCTGCACCGAGAAATGGTCCTTGCCGAACATCGCCTGGGCGAATTCGACACGGCTCTCGAAGGGTTCCGGATAGACCTGCTCGGGCCGGGTCAGGTCGCGCAGCTCCAGTTCGTAGCGCTTGCTCAGGCCGTCGTTCTCCTGCGGATGGTCCTCGATCAGGATGCCGCAGGTGCGCGAGTTGCCGACGTCCAGCACCATGTCCACCGGAATCGCCTTGTGCACGTCGCTGTCACGGTTGGACACCACCTTGAGTTCCGGCACCGGCAGGTGCGTCCCCAGGAGATGGAGCAGATTGAGGTAATGCGCCTGGTGGTGGAGCTGCTCGCACTCGGCCTGGATGTCGTCGGGCTGCATGCGGAACGGCGGCAGCTGCGCCTGCTCGGTGAACACCTCGCGCAGCCAGCCGTCGACCCAGCCGAGGTCGAGGAACCAGCCCATTTCGTCGGCCTGGTGGGCCAGTGCGAAGCTGGCGCCGGCACGGACATCGTCGCGGGTCGGCGCCAGGTAGGCGGTAGCCTGCTGACTGGCGAAGACCTTGGTGTCGAAGGCGAAGGTGATGCGGTGGGTGTTGCCGTCCGGGTCCTCGCCTTCACCGAGTTCGACGATGCGCACCCGCGACCAGTTGCTCGGGCCATCGTCGAAACGCCGCGGCGGGCTGCAGCGGAAGAACGGCAGGGGCAGCCAGAGCCCCTTGAGCAGGCGCATCGAATCCTCGACGGCCATGCTGAAGGCAGGCGTCACCCCCTTGCCGGGCTCGGCCGGATGGCAGAAGCCGTTGCTGCGCGCATCGAACAGCAGCCGGACCAGGGGGCCGTCGCTGCGCGGCCGGACGAACTCGCCGGGCAGTTCGCGACGCAGTTCCAGTTTGACGGCGAAATCCAGGAACTGGATGCCGCTGCCCATGATCAGGGTGATCCTGTCTTCGTAATCGGTCTTTTCCGGAAACATGCTGCTGTGCTCGCCTCAGTTGCCGCCCTGGCGCATCGACATGGGGAATTCCTGATCTCCGTAACGGCCGGTGCAGTCCGCCGCACTCCGGGCATCCGGCGTGCAGGTCACCTCCGGCAGTCGGTAGCGGCTGCCATCGTCGCAGGTCGCCTGACCCTGGTTGGCGATCGACAGGTTGCCGCCCTGCATCGAGGCGTTCACCGCTCCCGAGCATTGCACGCCGTCGTCACGGCGGATATTGACCCGACCCTTGCCGTCCTTGAAGTCGTATCCCAGTTGCAGTGGCTTGCCGGTTCTGGCGTCCTGGATGCCGGCACCGGCCTGCCAGTTGCCGTCGAGGAAACCGGTCGAACCGCTGCTCCGGGCCTCGGGCGGGATGCTCATGGGTTTGGTCGCCTCTTCGTTGGACTG
The DNA here is from genome assembly GCF_054779355.1 of Azotobacter armeniacus. Lineage (NCBI taxonomy): Bacteria > Pseudomonadati > Pseudomonadota > Gammaproteobacteria > Pseudomonadales > Pseudomonadaceae > Azotobacter > Azotobacter armeniacus. The sequence continues at coordinate 134,837 of NZ_BAAGYK010000165.1, read as the reverse complement.
CTTCTCCTGCGGGGCCTTCGGGTCGTCCGCGGCCTGTTCATCGGGTTGCGGCGGAACCGGCTGTTCCGACGGATCTTCGGGTTTCAGCTCGGGCTCCGCTTCCAGGGCGGACTGTTGCTGGTCCTCCACCGCGGGTTCGTCCACTGTGGCTCCATCCGCTCCGGGTTCGCTCGCCAATGCCTCTTCGATCGGCAGTTCCTCGACAGCCGTTGCCTCGCCCGGCACCTGCACGCCTTCGCTATCCTGCCCGGCCGCATCGATTCCAGTGACGCCGGCAGTGCCCAGGGTACTCTCCACCCCCACGGCGCCCCCGCGCAGCTGGACATCCAGCGGAGCCCTTTCTTCGGCCGGCAGACCGGGCAGGTCGACATGGGACAGCTCGAACGGCAGTTCGACGCTCGGTGCGCAGGCGCGCATAAAAAACAGCAACAACAGCAGGAGCAACGGCAGAAGCAGCAGCCACAGCCAACGCCGCCACCAGGGTTTTTCGGCCACCACGGGAGCCAGGGGCGGCGGCGTGGGGGCGGCGCTCGCCGTGACAGGTGCTGCCGGCCCGGCAGTCTGCAGGCAGGCCAGGGGATCGGGCAGTTGGTTGGCCTGGTGCTGGGTGAACCCCCAGAAGGTGATCACCGGTTTGCCGTCGACCAGGTAGACGTGGTTGGCATCGGGGAAGTGCAGGGCCTTTTCCAAGAGGCGGCCGAAGACCTGCTTTTCCCGGTTCTGCGCATCGTTGCGCATGCTTTCGCCGGTGGCCCGCAGTTGGGTCTGCATCGCCTCGAGCTGGGCCTGGGCCTGTACGCGCTCCTCCGGGGTCGCTGCCGACCAGGGCACTACATCGCCTTCGACCGGTGCGTACCAATCGATGCGATCACCGGTTTCGTTGGACTGCGGGATAGCCAGGCAGTCGGCCGCTTCGCGGCGCATCTTCAGGCGGATGGCTTCGCGCAGCTGCAGCGCCACGCCATGGACTGGCTGACCGTCGACGCCGAGAGCCCTGAATTCCCGTAGCGTTCCCGTACGAAGCAATGCACCCGGCATCCCGATTATCCTTTTTCCAGACCGGTCAGTGGAGTTCCGGCCTTGTTGAACGATGTCGACTCCCCGGACACGAGCAAACCCATCAGGCAGGTCGGCCGCCGTCGCGGCAAGCTGTCGAACGGAGAACGGATGGACGTCGCTGTGACGACGTCGGCCAGAAATTCCCACGGCCCGGAAGGCGCCAAGCGACGCGGCCACTCCGGACACGGATGCATCGACAGGCCTGTTGCCCGGGAAGCATGCGGCATTGCTCATTTTCGCCTGGTCGCCGCTCTGGAAGCAAACCCGCCTGGCTGCTGCCGGACAAGCTCTGCCTGTCCTGGAGAGGACTGGAAAATAGGTAGCGGTGGCCGTCTGGAAAATGGGGGGTCGACAGAAGCGCCGGATCAGGCACTCCTTCACCAGTGCAATGCCCAGTCCTTGCGGGCTCCTGGCGGGGTGCCCCTGTCGGAGCAGGAGGGAATCCCTGCAGAATGACGGCTGCTTGCGGACCATCGAGCAAGCGCCATTCATGCCAGGCTTGCCAAGAAAAAAGGGTAGCCAAGGCTACCCTTTTGTCGTCGAGCGAAGAAGCGTCGAACTCAGTGACGGCCGTACTTCTTGCGCAGCTCGCTGATGGTGCGCAGCTGAGCGACGGCCTCAGCCAGACGGGCAGAGGCGGAACCGTAGTCGAATTCCGCGCCTTTCTCGCTGAGCGCCTTCTCGGCGGCCTTGACGGCTTCCTGAGCGGCGACCTCGTCCAGATCCTTGGCGCGGGTCGCGGTATCGGCGAGGACCTTCACCATGCTCGGCTGCACTTCGAGGAAGCCGCCGGAGATGTAGAAGATTTCCTCGTCGCCACCCTGCTTGATCACCCGCACCGGACCGGGCTTGAGATCGGTCAGCAGCGGCATGTGACCGGGAAGGATACCGACATCGCCCATGTGAGCGTGGGCGACGACCATTTCCACCAGGCCCGAGAACAGCTCTTCTTCCGCACTGACGATGTCGCAATGGACTGACATAGCCATATTCATGCCTCGGTTAGCAGGCGGCGCCACCGAGGTGACGACCGCCTGGTCGAGCGCCCGCTAGCGGGCGCTCCAGTTACAGTTTCTTGGCCTTCTCGATGGCTTCGTCGATGCCGCCAACCATGTAGAACGCCTGCTCCGGCAGGTGGTCGTAGTCGCCCTTGAGAATGCCGGCGAAGCCGCGGATGGTTTCCTTCAGCGACACGTACTTGCCCGGAGAACCGGTGAAGACTTCGGCCACGAAGAACGGCTGGGACAGGAAGCGCTGGATCTTGCGCGCGCGGGACACCAGCTGCTTGTCGGCTTCGGACAGTTCGTCCATGCCGAGGATGGCGATGATGTCCTTCAGTTCCTTGTAGCGCTGCAGCACGTACTGCACGCCGCGGGCGGTGTCGTAGTGCTCCTGGCCGATCACCAGCGGATCCAGCTGACGGGAGGTGGAATCCAGCGGGTCGACTGCCGGGTAGATACCCAGGGAGGCGATGTCACGGGACAGTACCACGGTGGCGTCAAGGTGGGCGAAGGTGGTCGCCGGGGACGGGTCGGTCAGGTCATCCGCGGGAACGTACACGGCCTGCACGGAGGTGATGGAGCCGGTCTTGGTGGAGGTGATGCGCTCCTGCAGAACGCCCATTTCCTCGGCCAGGGTCGGCTGGTAGCCCACCGCGGACGGCATACGACCCAGCAGTGCAGACACTTCGGTACCGGCCAGGGTATAGCGGTAGATGTTGTCGACGAACAGCAGCACGTCGCGGCCTTCATCACGGAACTTCTCGGCCATGGTCAGACCGGTCAGCGCCACGCGCAGACGGTTGCCCGGCGGCTCGTTCATCTGGCCGTAGACCAGGGCCACCTTGTCGAGAACGTTGGAGTCCTTCATCTCGTGATAGAAGTCGTTACCTTCACGAGTACGCTCACCCACGCCGGCGAACACGGAGTAACCGCTGTGCTCCATGGCGATGTTGCGGATCAGCTCCATCATGTTCACGGTCTTGCCCACACCGGCGCCACCGAACAGGCCGACCTTGCCGCCCTTGGCGAACGGGCAGATCAGATCGATCACCTTGATGCCGGTTTCCAGCAGCTCGTTGCCGCCAGCCTGTTCCGCGTAGGACGGAGCAGCGCGGTGAATGGTCCAGCGCTCTTCCTCGCCGATCGGACCGGCTTCGTCGATGGGGTTGCCCAGCACGTCCATGATCCGGCCCAGGGTGGCCGTGCCGACAGGCACGGAGATACCGGTACCGGTGTTGTTCACGTTCAGGCCGCGCTTGAGACCTTCGGTGGACCCCATGGCGATCGAACGAACGATGCCGTCGCCCAGCTGCTGCTGGACTTCCAGGGTGGTGGCCGCGCCTTCCACTTTCAGCGCGTCATAGACGTTCGGCACTTGATCGCGCGGGAATTCCACGTCGATAACGGCGCCGATGATTTGAACGATACGTCCGCTACTCATTACTTGGTTCCTCTAACCTTATGAACCGTTCTCAAACCGCGGCAGCGCCGCCGACGATTTCCGAAATTTCCTGGGTGATCGCCGCCTGACGGGCCTTGTTGTAGACCAGCTGCAGATCGCTGATCAGTTCGCCGGCGTTGTCGGTCGCATTCTTCATCGCGATCATCCGCGCCGCCTGCTCGGCTGCGCCGTTCTCGACCACGGCCTGGTAGACCTGCGACTCGATGTAGCGAACCAGCAGGTTGTCCAGCAGCTGCTGGGCATTGGGTTCGTACAGGTAGTCCCAGGACCCCTTCTGGACACCCTCATCGTCACTTGCAGCCAGCGGCAGCAGCTGCTCGACGTCGGGCTTCTGGGTCATGGTGTTGATGAACTTGTTCGACGCCAGGTACAGACGGTCCACACGGCCTTCGTGGAAGGCGTCCAGCATCACCTTGATGCTGCCGATCAGACTGTTGATCGAGGGCTCTTCCCCCAGGTTGCCGATCGCCGCGACCACATTGCCGCCGTAGCTGCGGAAGAAACTGGCACCCTTGTTTCCAATCACGCAGAAGTCGGCCTCGACACCCTTGTCGTGCCACTCCTTCATGTTCTTGATCAGGGCCTTGAACAGGTTGATGTTCAGGCCGCCGCACAGACCGCGGTCGGTGGAGACGAGGATGTAACCGACGCGCTTGACCGGGCGCTCGACCATGAACGGGTGCTTGTATTCCGGGTTGGCCTTGGCCAGATGGCCGATGACCTGACGGATCCGCTCCGCATAGGGACGGCTGGCAGCCATGCGCATCTGGGCCTTGCGCATCTTGCTGACCGCCACCTTTTCCATGGCGCTGGTGATCTTCTGCGTGCTCTTGATGCTCGCAATCTTGCTGCGAATCTCTTTTGCGCCTGCCATTTGACACCTTTCGGGTTAGCAGGCGGGAGCCTTGCGGCTCCCGCTGCGGCTTACCAGGACTGGGTGGCCTTGAACTTCTCGATGCCGGCCTTGAGGCCTGCATCGATTTCGTCGTTGAAGTCACCCTTCTCGTTGATCTTCGCCAGCAGGTCTGCTTTCTCACGCTGGAAGTAACCGATCAACGCCTGCTCGAAGGCGCCAATTTTGGCCACGGCGACGTCCTGCAGGAAACCGCGCTCGGCGGCATACAGGGACAGCGACATTTCGGCGATGGACATCGGCGCATACTGCTTCTGCTTCATCAGCTCGGTAACGCGCTGACCATGCTCAAGCTGCTTGCGGGTGGCTTCGTCGAGGTCCGAAGCGAACTGGGCGAAGGCCGCCAGTTCACGGTACTGGGCCAGAGCGGTACGGATGCCACCGGACAGCTTCTTGATGATCTTGGTCTGGGCCGCACCACCGACGCGGGATACCGAGATACCGGCGTTGACCGCCGGGCGGATACCCGAGTTGAACATGGAGGATTCCAGGAAGATCTGACCGTCGGTGATGGAAATCACGTTGGTCGGAACGAAGGCGGATACGTCGCCGGCCTGGGTTTCGATGATCGGCAGAGCGGTCAACGAACCGGTCTGGCCTTTTACAGCACCCTTGGTGAACTGCTCCACGTACTCTTCGGAAACGCGGGAAGCGCGCTCCAGCAGACGACTGTGGAGATAGAACACGTCGCCCGGGTAGGCTTCGCGGCCCGGCGGGCGACGCAGCAGCAGGGAGATCTGACGGTAGGCGACGGCCTGCTTGGACAGGTCATCGTAGACGATCAGTGCGTCTTCGCCGCGATCACGGAAATACTCGCCCATGGTGCAGCCGGCGTAGGGAGCCAGATACTGCAGGGCCGCGGACTCGGAAGCGGACGCAGCCACCACGATGGTGTTGGCCAAGGCGCCGTGCTCTTCCAGCTTGCGCACCACGTTGGCAATGGTCGACTGCTTCTGACCGATGGCCACATACACGCAGCGGATGCCGCTGTTCTTCTGGTTGATGATGGCGTCGATGGCCAGCGCGGTCTTGCCGATCTGGCGGTCGCCGATGATCAGCTCGCGTTGGCCACGGCCGACCGGGATCATGGCGTCGACCGACTTGTAGCCGGTCTGCACCGGCTGGTCGACCGACTTACGCCAGATCACGCCCGGCGCCACTTTTTCGACGGCGTCGGTGTGTTTGGCATCGATCGGGCCTTTGCCGTCGATCGGGTTGCCCAGGGCATCGACCACACGACCCAGCAGTTCCGGACCGACCGGGACCTCCAGAATGCGGCCGGTGCACTTGGCACTCATGCCTTCGGTCAGTCCCAGGTAGTTACCCAGGACCACGGCACCAACGGAATCTTGCTCCAGGTTCAGCGCCATGCCATAGATGCCGCCGGGGAACTCGATCATCTCGCCGTACATTACGTCGGCCAGACCATAGATGCGAACGATACCGTCAGATACGCTGACGACGGTGCCCTCGTTGCGGGCTTGGGCAGTCACATCGGTGTTCGCGATGCGCTGCTTGATGATTTCACTAATCTCAGCAGGATTCAGTTGCTGCATGCCATGACCCTCAAATCAGGATTTCAACGATTCGGCCAACTGGCTAAGTTTGCCGCGGACCGAACCGTCGACAACCACATCGCCGGCGCGGATGACCAGGCCACCGATCAGAGCAGGATTCACGACCTGCCTGGGGTTGACGGAACGATCTAGCCGCTTCGACAGGGCGGCAGCCAAGGTTTCGAGTTGCTGGGCGGAAAGCTCGTAGGCCGTCTCCAGTTCGACGTCGAGCGTCTTTTCAGCTTCCGCCTTGTACGCATCGAACAGCTCGCGCACGGTCGGCAACACGAACAGGCGATCGTGCTCGCCCATGTTGGCGATGAAGTTGCGGAACGCCTCATCGACGTCGGCGGCGAACAGACGCAGCACGGCCTCGACCTTGCTTTCGCGGGTCAGGCGCGGGTTGCGCAGCAGTTCGGCGACTTCGGGGGCTCCAACAACAGCGGCAGCCAGGCCCAACATGCCCGACCAGGCGTCGCTGCTGTTGGCCGCGCTGGCATACTCGAAAGCGGCTTTTGCGTAAGGCCGAGCAAGCGTCTGGTTATTGATCATCGCTTGCCTCGCTTAGAGTTGGGAGGCCAGTTTTTCGACCAGCTTGTTGTGTGCCTTGGTGTCCACCTTGGACTCCAGGATCTTCTCTGCGCCCAGGATGGCCAGAGCCGCCACCTGAGTACGCAGTTCATCCCTGGCACGGTTCATTTCCTGCTCGATCTCGGCCTTGGCCCCGGCGATCAGTCGCTCGCCTTCGGCACGTGCCTGCTGCTTGGCGTCTTCAACGATCGCATTGGCCTGCTTGTTGGCCTGCTCGATGATCTCGGCAGCCTGCTCGCGGGTTTCACGGAGAGTATTGGAAACCTTTTCCTGCGCCAGCTTCAGATCCTGCTGCGCACGGCCTGCAGCATCCAGACCTTCGGCGATTTTCTTCTGGCGTTCCTGCATGGCCTGGGTGAGTGGCGGCCAAACATACTTCATGCAGAACCAGACGAAAATAGCGAAGGCGATCGTTTGACCAAATAGCGTCAAATTCATGTTCACAGCGATTTACCTCGTGCTATCTCGTTCGGCGTGCTTGCCATTTCCACAGCGAGGGGGTTCGCCGGGCGAACCCCTTCTTGACCCGGGAAATGCTCAAGCAGCAGAGGGAGCGACAACGAAGATGAGGTACATCGCGATACCGACGCCGATCATCGGGACGGCGTCGAGCAGGCCAGCCATCAGGAAGGTCTTGGTTTGCAGCTGGGGAGCCAGCTCGGGTTGACGAGCGGTGGACTCCAGCAGCTTGCCACCCAGCAGGGAGAAGCCAATACCGGTGCCCAGGGCACCCAGACCGATCATGATGGAGGCGGCGATGATGACAAGTTCCATGTAAAGCTCCTGAAGCTAAGGGTAGGTTTGGTTGGGGAAGCGTTGTTGCCGGTCAGTGGTGGTCTTCGTGGGCGGCGCTCAAGTACACCACGGTCAGCACCATGAAGATGAAGGCCTGCAGCGGAATCACCAGGAGGTGGAAGATCGCCCAGGGCACATTCAAAGCCCACTGTGCCCAGAACGGCAGCAGGGCGATGAGGATGAACACCACCTCACCGGCGTACATGTTGCCGAACAGACGCAGAGCGAGACTCAGCGGCTTGGCCAGCAGGCCGAGGATCTCGAGGAACAGGTTGAATGGAACCAGCGACCAATGGTTGAACGGGGTGAACGCCAGTTCCTTGCCGAAGCCACTGAAACCCTTGACCTTGATGCTGTAGAACAGGATCAGGATGAAAACGCCGAGAGCCAGACCGAAGGTTCCGTTGGGGTCGGCGGTCGGCACGATCTTGAAGTAGGGCGCACCCAGGAGATGGGCCAGGCCGGGGATGAAGTCGACCGGAATCCACTTCAGGCTGTTCATCAGGAACACCCAGACGAAGATGGTCATGGCCAGGGGAGCGATCAGCGGGTTGCGGCCATGGAAGGTGTCCCGGACCATGCCCTCGACGAATTCGATGCACATCTCGGCGATGTTCTGCAGCGGCCCCGGCACCTTGGTGGAAGCGCTGAGCGCTGCCTTGCGGAACAGCCACAGGAACAGCACGCCCATGGCGATCGACCAGCCGATGGTATCCAGATGGATGGCCCAGAAGCCCATCTGCCTGGCCTCTTCCGGCGTCTGCGCGATGATCCAGCCCTTTTCCGGGTGTGAGCCGAAGACCAGGTTCTGTAGGTGATGCTGTATATATTCGACTGGAGTGTTCGCCATAAACGCCTCAAATACTCAATGCTTCGGATTGTTCCTCATCAGCAGGAGTGCGCTCGCTCCGGTACCGAGCACCAGCAGGTAGCCGCCGAACAGTGCCAGCGGCTCGAGAGGCTGCACCCCCACAAACACCAGCGCGAAGAGCGCCGCTGTCAGAATCAGTTTTCCCATTTCACCGGACCAAAGAGACTGGACCACGGCCTTGACCGAACGCGCGCCGAAATAGCGAAAGGCCTTATGGGCGAAATACAGGTTGGCCACCCAGGCGATCAGGCCTCCGAGCAGGGCCGAATACCCTGCGACCAACCCAAAAAACACACCGCACGCGAAGGCCGCAGCAAGCCCTGTCAGAGACTGCACGACCAATACGCGAAATACGGGGAGACGATGGAGAGGTGTCCGATTACGTATGTTCACACGATCCCCGTCGCCTTGGCGGAGCTTTCAACGAGCACGCCGCCTTCAAAATGCGCGGCGAGTATAGGGGCGGTTCCAAGTCGGTTCAACCATCGGGTAGTCTTTTCCGATCACCCGCTACACGCCGGAATATCAGCGGATATGGGCCAGGACACCTTGAAGTTCGTCCAGAGAATTGTAGCGGATCACAAGTTGCCCCTTGCCTTTCTGGCCGTGCTTGATCTGCACCGGAGAGCCCAAACGCTCGGCCAACCGCTGCTCCAGACGGGTTATGTCCGGATCGCTCGTGGGGGCTTTCTCGGGTTGTGGCTGGTCGTTCAGCCACTGGCGAACCAGCGCCTCGGTCTGACGGACGGTCAGACCGCGTGCGACAACGTGTCGCGCGCCTTCTACCTGCCGTTCGACGGGAAGACCGAGCAGTGCACGAGCATGACCCATTTCCAGATCGCCATGGGAGAGCAGGGTTTTGATCTCCTCCGGCAGGGAAATCAGCCGCAGCAGATTGCTGATGCTGACCCGCGACTTGCCCACAGCCTCGGCGACCTGCTGCTGGGTCAGCTGGAATTCCTGCTGCAGGCGCTGCAAGGCAATGGCTTCCTCGATCGGGTTGAGGTTCTCGCGCTGGATGTTCTCGATCAGCGCCATGGCAATAACCGCCTCGTCCGGCACATCGCGAATGATGGCCGGGATTTTCTCCAACCCGGCCTGCTGGCTGGCCCGCCAGCGCCGTTCGCCCGCGATGATTTCATAGCGCATGCCATCGATCGGCCGCACCACGATCGGCTGCATCACCCCCTGGGCCAGGATCGACTGCGCCAGCTCCTCCAGCGCTATAGGGTCCATGTCGCGGCGCGGCTGGTACCTGCCGCGCTGGATCAACTCCAACTGCAGGTGCTGCAGCTCATGGCCGTCGACCGGCTCCGCCTCCTTCTGCAGGGCGGTCACGCCGCCGGTACCGCCCAGCAAGGCATCCAGCCCGCGGCCCAGGCCTCGTTTCTTGATCGCCATGGAAGCTCCTTATGCTCTGGCACCGCGCATGGCCTGGCGCTGGCGGCGCGACAGTTCGCTGGCCAGCGCCAGATAGGCCTGGGCACCCTTGGATTGCTTGTCGTAGACCAACGCCGGCATGCCGTAGCTGGGCGCTTCGGCGAGTCGCACGTTGCGCGGGATAACGGTTTCGTAGAGCTTGTCGCCGAAATGCGCCTGGAGCTGATCGGAGACTTCGTTGGTCAGGCTGATGCGTGGATCGTACATGGTGCGCAACAGGCCCTCGATCTGCAGGCTAGGATTGAGCGCCTGGCCGATGCGCTGGATCGAGTTGACCAGATCGCTCAGGCCTTCCAGGGCGTAGTACTCGCACTGCATGGGGATGATCACCCCATCGGCGGCGGCCAGGGCATTGACCGTCAGCATCGACAGCGAGGGCGGACAGTCGATGAGGATGTAGTCGTAATTCTCGCGGATCGGTGCCAGGGCTTCACGCAGGCGGTGCTCCTTGCCCGGCTTGTCGAGCAGGACGACCTCCGCCGCGGTGAGATCGCGGTTGGCCGGTAGTAGCTGGTAGCCACCGTGTTCGGAGAACTGCATGGCCTCGGCGAAGCTGCAGTCGCCGGTCAGCACATCATAGATCGAATGCTCCAGATTCAGCTTGTCCACACCGCTGCCGGTGGTGGCGTTGCCTTGGGGATCGAGATCGATCAGCAAGACGCGTCTGCGCGTGGCCACCAGCGAGGCGGCCAGGTTGATGCAAGTGGTGGTCTTGGCCACACCGCCCTTCTGATTGGCGATGGCGAGTACTTTAGCCATGGTCAGCGTCTGTCCGGATCATGGAGTGCGGCGCAGTATCAGCAGATGGCGCTGACCCTGACAACCGGGAACCTTGAGCTCATAGGTACGTTCCAGTCGAAAATCGTTCGGCAGGGCCTGCAACTCGTCGTCCGGCTGCACGCCCTTCATCGCCAGCCAGCGGGTTTCGCCATCGCCGAGATGGCGGGTCCAGTTGGCGAAATCCGCCAGCGAACTGAATGCTCGCGAACAGATGCCGGAGAACGGCTGCGCGGGTGTGAATGCCTCGACCCGACTGTGAACAACTTCCAGGTTTTGCAATTGCAGCTCCAGTTTCACCTGGGTAAGGAAACGGGTCTTCTTGCCATTGGAATCCAGCAGGGTGAAGTACCGCTCAGGAAACAGGATGGCCAGCGGGACACCCGGCATACCGCCCCCACTGCCGACATCCAGCCAGTTATCCCCAGCCCCGGAGACCTGAGACACCACGCTGAGGCTGTCGAGCAGATGGCGCGAGACCATCTCGTGTGGATCACGCACGGCGGTGAGATTGTAGGCCTTGTTCCACTTGATCAACAGCGCCAGATAAGCCAGCAGCTGTTCCTGCTGGCGGTCGGACAGTTCGACGCCCAGCTCGCGGGCGCCACGCGCCAGTTCCTCGGCATGGCGGGAGGTGACGGTGGACATCAGGCGCTCTGCTCCAGGTTCCGGCCGGCGTCGCGCCTCTTCAGATGGATAAGCAGCAGGGAAATCGCCGCCGGAGTGACCCCCGGGATTCGCGAGGCCTGGCCGAGCGTCTGCGGGCGGGTCTGGCCGAGCTTGTGCTGGATCTCCTTGGACAGCCCGGAAATCGTAGCGTAGTCCAGATCGTCTGGCAGGCGGGTGCTTTCGCTGGCGCGCAGGCGGGCGATCTCGTCCTGCTGGCGGTCGATGTAGCCGGCGTACTTGGTCTTGATCTCCACCTGTTCGGCAACCTGTTCATCCTCGGCGCCGCCACCGGTCAGCTCGACCAGCCCGGCGTAGTCGATTTCCGGCCGGGCCAGCAGGTTGAGCAGGTTGTACTCGCGGGTCAGCGGGCTGCCGTAACGCGCGGCAACCGCCTCGCCCTCCGGAGTGCCGGGGCGCACCCAGGTACTCTTCAGGCGCTGCTCCTCGCGCTCGATGCCTTCGCGCTTGGCGCAGAACGCCGCCCAGCGGGCGTCGTCGACCAAGCCCAGCTCGCGGCCTTTCTCGGTCAGGCGCAGATCGGCGTTGTCTTCGCGCAGGATCAGCCGGTATTCCGCACGTGAAGTGAACATGCGGTACGGCTCCTGGGTGCCGAGGGTTATCAGGTCGTCGACCAGCACGCCGAGGTAAGCCTCGTCGCGTCTCGGGCACCAGGCCTCGCGGCCCCGGGCACGCAGCGCGGCATTGGCGCCGGCAAGCAGGCCCTGGGCGCCGGCTTCCTCGTAGCCGGTGGTGCCGTTGATCTGACCGGCGAAGAACAGCCCGCCGATCACCTTGGTTTCCAGGCTGTACTTCAGGTCGCGCGGATCGAAGAAGTCGTACTCGATGGCGTAGCCGGGACGCATGATGTGGGCGTTCTCCATGCCGCGGATCGAGCGAACGATTTGCAGCTGCACATCGAACGGCAGCGAGGTGGAGATGCCGTTGGGATAGATCTCGTGGGTCGACAGGCCTTCCGGCTCGAGGAACACCTGATGGCTGTCCTTGTCGGCGAAGCGGTGGATCTTGTCCTCGATCGACGGGCAATAACGCGGGCCGATGCCCTCGATCACCCCCGAGTACATCGGCGAGCGGTCGAGGTTGCCGGCGATGATCTCGTGGGTGCGCGCGTTGGTGTGGGTGATCCAGCAGCTGACCTGCTGCGGATGCTGCTCGCGCGAGCCGAGGAAGGACATTACCGGGACCGGCGTGTCGCCCGGCTGTTCGGTCATCTGCGAGAAGTCGATGGAGCGGCCGTCGATGCGCGGCGGGGTGCCGGTCTTCAGCCGGCCGACGCGCAGCGGCAGCTCGCGCAGGCGGCGGGCCAGGGCAATCGAGGGCGGATCGCCGGCGCGACCACCGGAATAATTCTCCAGGCCGATGTGGATAAGTCCGCCGAGGAAGGTGCCGGCAGTCAGTACCACGTTGTCGGCATGGAACTTCAGACCCATCTGGGTGACCACGCCGCGCACCTGTTCGCCTTCGACAATCAGGTCGTCGCAGGCCTGCTGGAAGATCCACAGGTTGGGCTGGTTTTCCAGGATGCGGCGGATCTCTGCCTTGTACAGCGCGCGATCGGCCTGGGCGCGGGTGGCCCGCACCGCCGGTCCCTTGCGGCTGTTGAGGATGCGGAACTGGATGCCGCCCCGGTCGGTCGCGATCGCCATGGCGCCGCCGAGGGCATCGATTTCCTTGACCAGGTGGCTCTTGCCGATACCGCCAATGGCTGGGTTGCAGCTCATGTGCCCGAGGGTTTCCACATTGTGGCTCAGCAGCAGGGTCTTCACGCCCATGCGCGCAGCCGCAAGCGCGGCTTCGGTACCGGCATGACCACCGCCGATCACGATCACGTCAAAACGGGAAGAGAAGTCCACCACGCACCTCGTGCCTGTTCGTAGGGGAAAAGGAAGGGCGGCAAGTATAGAGAGTTAGGCGGTGCGAATGAAGCTCCTGCACAAAAAATAACCAGCCGCATCTCGATGTCGTTTAACCTGGACCTGTAATGGAAATAAATAAGGATGAATTTTTAAAAAGCTTACTCTTATGTTTATGTTTAATCGCCATGATATCTGTGGATAACTAAGCAGACGCCATTGCTTGTTGGCTTTTCCAGCAAGAATAAGCCTGTGGCAATCCTGCCTGTGGATATAGGATAGCCTGTCGACTCCCTGTTCATGGATTTAGATATTATCCACAGGCAATTTTATCTTCAATTCTGTCACCGGTTTATCGACGGGGCTCAGTGAATGTTTTCCACAGACCTTGCAGACGCACAGCCGAGCGCTCGGGACGACGCCTGGCGCATCCAGGCGACGAACAGACCAACCCAAGGGGGAATGAGACAGGCGGCCCTTCAGGCTGAGGCGCCTTATTAGGCCGTTGAAAAAAGCCAGAGCGCTTTCCGCTCTGGCAAACTGACTGCCATCTCCTTCATGCAGAGCTCAGCCCAAGCCAATGCGTGGACTCGATCTCGAGCAAGACGAGCTGTTCAGCTACCCAGCGCTGGAACAGCGCATCCCGAACGACCATCCGCTGCGCCCATTGCGCCGGCGGCTCGATACGATCCTGGCTTCGATGGATCGGGACTTCGACGGGCTTCACTCCAGGCTGGGGCGTGCCTCGATCGCACCGGAGCGGCTGTTGCGCGCTTCGTCGCTCCAGGTGATCTGCACCGTCCGCTCCGAGCGGCAGCTGGTCGAGCAGATCGATTTCAACCTGTTGTCTGGTTTGCCGGTGGACGAGCCGGTGTGGGATCACTCGGCCTTCAGCCAGAGCCGCGACCGGCTGTTCAACCAGGAGGTGGCGCGCCTGTTCTTCGAGCGCATCAAGTCGCTGGAGCAGTGGCCCGGGTACGCCAGCGATGGGCATTTCAGCGTGGACGGCACGCGGATCGACGCCTGGGCTTCGCACAAGTCCCTCGCCCGCAAGGACGGCGGCAAGCCGCCGGCAGATGGCACGCGCAACCCCTACGCCGACTTCAAGGGCGAGAAGCGCAGCAACGCCACCCATCGGTCGACAACCGATCCCGAGGCCCGTCTGGCGCGCAACAACAACGGCGACGCCAGCCGCCTGGCGCATAGGGCACACACGATGATCGAGCACCGCAGCGGGCTGATCGTGGATGTGGAGTGCACCGGGTTCAACGGGCCTGCCGAAGTCGAGGCCGCGCTGGCCATGCTGGAGCGCACGGCCAAGCCGGGCAGCACGGTCGGGGCGGACAGGAACCATGGCCAACAGGCTTTTGTCCAGGTGGCTACCCTGCTCTCGTGATTCCGCTTCAGCCTGTCGTGGCGGAACGCCACGGCGCGGTAATGCTTCAGCCGCGCAAAGGCGTTCCCGACCAGATGCCGGTAGCGATACAGCCCCCGGTCCAGATCGGCATTGCCCTTGATCGAGTTGCGCTTTCGGGGGATGACCGCCCGGGCACCCTGCGCCTCGATCCGTTCGCGGATGCGCTCGCTGTCATGGCCCTTGTCGGCCAAGATCACCGCGGCGGACGGCAGCTGTGCAATCAGCTCGGGGGCCGAGCTACAGTCGCTGACCTCGCCCCCGGTGATCTCGAAGGCCACGGGCAATCCATGCGCATCGACGGCCAGATGGAGCTTGCTCGTGTTTCCTGCCCGGCTTTTGCCGATGGCTTCGGGCTGGTCGCTGGCCGCACCGGCACTGTGCTGGTGGGCCTTCACATAGGTGCCATCGATGAAAGCCCATTCGAGATTGGGCTCCTCGATCAATGCCTGGAAAACCTTGAGCCACTTGCCGGCCGCCGACCACGCGTTGAAA
>NZ_BAAGYK010000165.1:107427-119913 GCF_054779355.1 Azotobacter armeniacus | reverse complement strand
TCCAGCGCCCGAAGGCGCTGGGCAGGTCTCTCCAGGGGCAGCCTGCGCGCATCCGGTAGAGCATCCCCTCGACCGTCATGCGCAGATCCGGCTTGTGGTGAATGGCTTGCTGAAGCAGAACCTTTTCCAGCTTCGACCAGAGTTCGTCAGTGAGCATCGATCGGGGCATTGCCAGCCTGCGGAGGGAGCGGTGTGGGAACCTTGATTTTGCAGGTTTTCCCGTCCTCATCGACCCCTCTGGCTCGAAACGTCAACACCCCCTAGGAGCCGTCCGGCTATTTGCCGATGCAGAAGCTCGAGAAGATTCGTCCGAGCAGGTCGTCCGAGGTGAAGGCGCCGGTGATTTCACCCAGCGCTTGCTGGGCCTGGCGCAGGTCTTCGGCGAGCAGTTCGCCAGCGCCGCAGCCGATGAGCTGGGCGTGACCGTGGTCAAGGGAGGCAGCGGCCTGGCGCAGGGCTTCCAGATGCCGGCGGCGAGCGCTGAAGCTGCTCTCGACGGTCTGCTCGAAGCCCATGCAGGCCTTGAGATGCTCGCGCAGCAGATCCAGGCCTTCGCCGGTGCGGGCCGACAGGCCGAGGATGACATGCCCATCGCTGCCCTGCTCCTGGACGACCGGCTCGCCGGACAGATCGACCTTGTTGCGGATCAGGGTGACCTTGGCCGGCTCCGGATGCAGGTCGAAAAATTCCGGCCAGAGGGCAAAAGGATCGGCTGCCTCCGGAGCGCTGGCATCCACCACCAGGAGCACCCGGTCGGCCTCGCCGATGGCCTGAAGGGCGCGCTCGACGCCGATCCGCTCGACCTGGTCAGCGGTTTTCCTGAGCCCGGCGGTATCCACCACGTGCAGCGGCATGCCATCGATGTGGATATGTTCGCGCAGCAGGTCCCGGGTGGTACCGGCGATGTCGGTGACGATGGCCGCTTCGCGTCCGGCCAGGGCGTTGAGCAGACTGGATTTGCCAGCGTTCGGCCGGCCGGCAATAGCCACTGTCATGCCGTCGCGCAAGAGAGCGCCCTGGGCCGCCCCGCGCAGCACTGCGGACAAGTCGGCGCGCAGGCCCTCGAGCAGCTCGAGTACGCGGCCATCGGCGAGGAAGTCGATCTCCTCCTCGGGAAAGTCAATGGCGGCCTCGACGTAGAGACGCAGCTCGATCAGCCGCTCGGTGAGCGCATGCACCCGGCGCGAAAACTCGCCCTGCAGCGAGCGCAGCGCATTGCGCGCCGCCTGCGCCGAGCTGGCCTCGATCAGATCGGCGATGGCCTCGGCCTGGGCCAAGTCCAGCTTGTCGTTGAGGAAGGCCTGCTCGCTGAACTCGCCCGGCCGGGCCATGCGCGCGCCCAGCTCCAGGCAGCGGTGCAGCAGCAGGTCGAGCACCAGCGGGCCACCATGCCCCTGCAGTTCGAGCACATCCTCGCCAGTGAAGGAGTTCGGGCCGGGGAAGAACAGTGCGATTCCCTGGTCCAGCACTTGGCCATTGCCGTCGCGGAAGGCGCCGTAGTGGGCATGTCGCGGCTTGAGCGGACGCTCGCAGATGCCCACGGCGACCGCCTCGGCCAGCGGGCCGGAAACCCGCACGATGCCGACCCCGCCGCGGCCCTGGGCGGTGGCGATGGCGGCGATGGTTTCGCGTGCACTGTGCATGGCGGACTCCGGATAGCAAGACGCCCCACTGTGGGGGCGTCCGGGTCTCTGGCAGTGGAGAGGATCAGGCCGGCTGTGCGGCCTTCTCAATCTGCCGGGTAATGTACCACTGCTGGCCGATGGAGAGGACGTTGTTGACTACCCAGTACAGCACCAGACCGGCCGGGAACCAGAGGAAGAAGAAGGTGAAGATGATCGGCATCAGCTTCATCACCCTGGCCTGCATGGGATCCGGCGGTGTCGGGTTGAGCGTCTGCTGGAAGAACATGGTCGCGCCCATGATGATCGGCAGGATGAAGAAGGGATCCTTGACCGACAGGTCGGTGATCCAGCCCAGCCAGGGCGCCTGGCGCATCTCCACGCTTTCCAGCAGCACCCAGTAGAGGGCAAGGAACACCGGCATCTGCACCAGGATCGGCAGGCAGCCGCCGAGCGGGTTGATCTTCTCCTTCTTGTACAGCTCCATCATCGCCTGGGACAGCTTCTGGCGATCCTCGCCGTACTGCTCCTTCAGCGCCTGAAGCTTGGGCGCGACCGCGCGCATGCGCCCCATCGAACGGTAGCTGGCCGCCGAGAGCGGGAAGAAGGCCAGCTTGATGATGATGGTGAGGACGATGATCGACCAGCCCCAGTTGCCCAGCAGGCTGTGGATGAGCCCGAGCAGCCAGAAGATCGGCTGGGCGATGAACCACAGGAAACCATAATCGACGGTCAGTTCCAGGCCGGGCGAGAGGGCCTCCAGCTTGTCCTGGTCCTTCGGACCGGCATAGAGGTGAGTGACGGTTTCGCCACTGGCGCCAGCCGGAACGTTCAGCACCGGGCCGGTGAAGCCGATGATGTAGTTGCCCTGGCTGTCCTTGCGGGTGGTGACAAGGTTGCTGTCGTCCTTGTTCGGCACCCAGGCAGTCACGAAGTAGTGCTGCAACCAGGCGATCCAGCCGCCCTGCACGGTTTCGCGCAGGCTCTTGTCGTCCATGTCGCCCATGGACACCTTCTTGTACGGCTCGTCGGCAGTCCACAGGGCGGCGCCCAGATAGGTGGCGGTACCGGTCGCGGTGGTCGAGGACGGGTCGGCGCTGGCATCGCGCTTGAGCTGGGCGAACAGGTTGCCGGTCCAGGGCTGCTCGCTGTGGTTGGCAATCAGGTGGCGGACTTCAAGGTCGTATGCCCCGCGCTTGAACGTGAAGCGCTTGGTGTAGTCGACGCCGGCCTCGCTGAATTTCAGCTCGACCACCAGGTTGTCCTGCCCGTCGGCCAGCTGGTAGCTGCGCTGCTCGCTGACGTACAACGGGCGGCCGCTGGCGCGGGCATCCGGGCCACTGGCGCCAGTCAGACCGCTCTGCGCCAGATAGAGGCGTTCGCTACCGTTATCGAACAGCTGGAAGGGAATCTCCGGGTGGTCCTGGCGGCGCGGAAACTTGGGCAGCTTGAGCTGGACGACGTCGCCACCGCGGGGATCGATGGCTACTTCCAGCACATCGGTGCGGACCTGGATCAGTTCAGGGCTGGCAGAAGTCGCCGCACTGTCCGGCGTCCGGCTCTCGCTGCCAGCGGTGGGGACGTCCGCGCTGGCTGACGGGGTGGTAGGCACGGCTTCCGGCAGGGCCGGAGTGGCGCTTTGGGCGACGGCATTCTGGGGCGGTAGTGCTGCCTGGCCGTAATCCTGGTTCCACTGCAAAACCAGCAGATAGGACACGACTGCCAAGGCGACGAGCAGGATCGAGCGTTTGATATCCATGATTACTCGGCCATCGAAGAGGGTCGGGAGGTTTTGATCGGAGGAACGGGATCGTAGCCACCCGCATTCCAGGGATGGCAACGCCCGAGACGGCGCAGGCTCAGCCAGCCGCCGCGCAGCAGACCATGGGTGGCGATGGCTTCGTGCGCATAGCAGGAACAGCTGGGGTGGAAACGGCAATGGCTGGCCATCAGCGGACTGATCGCGTAGCGGTAGAACTGGATCGTGGCGAGGGCCAGTTTACGCATGGGAGTTTCCAGTCGCCTCGGCACCGGTCTGCGTCTGCGGCCGGCTGCGGGCGAGTCGTTTCCAGAGCTTGCCGAATTGCTGTGTCACTTCGGCGTTTTCCAGCTCGCCGAGGCCCTTGCGTGCGACCACCACGATATCCCAGCCGGCCAGGCTGTCCTGGTTCAGGCGGAAAGAGTCGCGTATCAGACGTTTCAGTCGGTTGCGACCAACGGAGAGTTTGACACTCTTCTTGCCGATCACCAGCCCCAGGCGGGGATGTTCGAGATCGTTGGGGCGTGCGAGGAGCAGGACGTGCTTGCCCGGAACCTTGGCGGTCGGGGAGTCGAAGACGGCCTTGAATTGGCGGGGAATCAGCAGGCGCTTTTCCCGACCGAAGTCTCGACTCACCATCCGTTCCGGCTGAATCAGACGGTCAGGCGCTTGCGGCCCTTGGCGCGTCGCCGCGACAGGACTTGACGGCCGTTCTTGGTAGCCATGCGGGCACGGAAACCGTGGGTGCGAGCGCGCTTGAGGGTGCTGGGTTGGAAAGTGCGTTTCATGATGCTCTACCTGGTGGTCACTAACGGGCCGGAAGTGGCCCCCGTTTTAAAGAGACCGGCAATTCTAGAGAAAGCCGCAGGACAGGTCAATTTCCAACCAACGACGCAGCCGCAGAGAACAGGATCTGCCGGGGGTGCGGTTGACCGGCGTTTTCGGGGTTGCTGGAAAGAAGTGTGGAAAAAATTCCACAGAAAAAATCAGAGTAAAGAATCTTTGAAAGATGATTTTTCTTGTATTGATTAGGCTTCGTCCAATCTGTGGAAAACTTATCCAAGGCTTCGAAGCGCCTGTTTTTCAGCGTTGTACAAGTCTGTCGACTCCAAGTGGCTTGACTGTGCGATACAGGCGGATAAGCTGAGCATAGATTGGCACTTTATACACAGCCGAGTTATCCATGGATTTTCAATCAAGATTGTACACGGAGTTCGTGAATAGTTATCAACAGGCCTCTGGGAAAGCTTTTTGACTCGCTCGCCATCCTGTGAGTCGCTTCTTCGAACGGCCATCGCATAATCCATGTGGATAACCCTATGCCGGGCGGCTACAATGTCGGACTGTTTTTTGGCCTGCCGTCCGGGCGGCAAGGGGAGATACGTGTCCGTGGAACTTTGGCAGCAGTGCGTCGAGCTGCTGCGCGACGAGCTGCCCGCCCAGCAATTCAACACGTGGATTCGTCCTCTGCAGGTGGAAGCCGAAGACGACGAGCTGCGTGTCTATGCGCCCAATCGCTTCGTCCTCGACTGGGTCAACGAGAAGTATCTCGGCCGGCTGCTCGAACTGCTCGGCGAGCGCAGCGAGGACATCACTCCCTCCGTTTCCCTGCTGATCGGCAGCAAGCGCAGCCCTACCCCGCGCGCGGCGCAGCTGGCTTCGCTGGCACCGGCGCCCGCGCCGGTGGTGGTCGACGAGACCCCGAGCGCGCGCCCTGTGGATATACAGCCGGTGGCGAACCCTGCGACGGTGCGCACCGAACGTTCGGTGCAGGTCGAGGGTGCCCTCAAGCACACCAGCTATCTGAACCGCGCCTTTACTTTCGAGAATTTCGTCGAGGGTAAGTCCAATCAGCTGGCGCGCGCCGCTGCCTGGCAGGTGGCGGACAACCCCAAGCACGGTTACAACCCGCTGTTCCTCTATGGCGGGGTCGGTCTGGGCAAGACCCACCTGATGCACGCGGTGGGCAACCACCTGTTGAAAAAGAATCCCAACGCCAAAGTGGTCTACCTGCATTCGGAGCGTTTCGTCGCCGACATGGTGAAGGCGCTGCAGCTCAATGCGATTAACGAATTCAAGCGCTTCTACCGCTCCGTCGACGCCCTGCTGATCGATGACATCCAGTTCTTCGCCAAGAAGGAGCGTTCCCAGGAGGAGTTCTTCCACACCTTCAACGCCCTGCTCGAGGGCGGCCAGCAGGTGATCCTCACCAGCGACCGCTACCCGAAGGAGATCGAGGGGCTCGAGGAACGCCTGAAGTCACGTTTCGGCTGGGGCCTGACGGTGGCCGTGGAGCCGCCGGAGCTGGAAACCCGGGTGGCGATCCTGATGAAGAAGGCCGAGCAGACCAAGGTCGAACTGCCTCATGACGCCGCCTTCTTCATCGCCCAGCGCATCCGCTCCAATGTGCGCGAACTGGAAGGTGCGCTGAAGCGGGTCATCGCCCACTCGCACTTCACCAATCATCCGATCACCATCGAGCTGATCCGCGAATCGCTGAAGGATCTGCTGGCGCTACAGGACAAGCTGGTCAGTGTCGACAACATCCAGCGTACTGTCGCAGAGTACTACAAGATCAAGATCGCCGATCTGCTCTCCAAGCGTCGCTCGCGCTCGGTGGCGCGCCCGCGGCAGGTCGCCATGGCGCTGTCCAAGGAGCTGACCAACCACAGCTTGCCGGAAATCGGCGATTCCTTTGGCGGCCGCGATCACACCACCGTCCTCCATGCTTGCCGCAAGATTGCCGAACTGCGGGAATCCGATGCGGACATCCGCGAGGACTACAAGAACCTGCTGCGGACCCTGACCACTTGAGCCAGACGCAACCGATTGGGGACTGACCATGCATTTCACCATTCAACGCGAAGCCCTGCTGAAACCACTGCAATTGGTCGCCGGCGTCGTCGAACGCCGGCAGACCCTGCCGGTGCTCTCCAATGTTCTGCTGGTCGTCGAGGGGCCGCAGCTGTCGCTCACCGGAACCGACCTGGAGGTCGAACTGGTCGGCCGCGTGCCCCTGGAGGAAAGTGCCGAACCCGGCGAGATCACCGTGCCGGCGCGCAAGCTGATGGACATCTGCAAGAGCCTGCCGAACGACACGCTGATTGACATCCGCCTTGACGAGCAGAAGCTCCTGATCAAGGCCGGGCGCAGCCGCTTCACCCTTTCCACCCTGCCGGCCAGCGACTTTCCCACCGCCGAGGAAGGCCTGGGTTCGCTGACCTTCTCCCTGATGCAGAGCAAGCTGCGCCGGCTGATCGAGCGCACCAGCTTCGCCATGGCCCAGCAGGATGTGCGCTACTACCTGAACGGCATGCTGCTGGAAATGAACGGCGGTGTGCTACGTGCGGTCGCCACCGATGGTCACCGCCTGGCGCTATGCTCCATGCAGGCTGGCATCGAGCATGCCGACCGTCACCAGGTTATCGTGCCGCGCAAGGGCATCCTGGAACTGGCGCGGCTGCTCACCGATCAGGATGGAGAAATCAGCATCGTCCTCGGCCAGCATCACATCCGTGCCACCACCGGCGAGTTCACCTTCACCTCCAAGCTGGTCGACGGTAAGTTTCCCGACTACGAGCGCGTGCTGCCGCGCGGTGGCAACAAGCGAGTGCTCGGCGACCGGCAACTGCTGCGCGAGGCCTTCAGCCGCACGGCTATCCTCTCCAACGAGAAGTACCGCGGTATTCGCCTGCAGCTGGCCAGCGGCCTCCTGAAGATCCAGGCCAACAACCCGGAACAGGAGGAAGCCGAGGAGGAAGTGGCGGTGGACTACAGCGGCGAAGCCCTGGAGATCGGTTTCAACGTCAGCTACCTGCTCGACGTGCTGGGGGTGATGAGCGCCGAACGGGTATGCCTGACCCTCTCGGACTCCAACAGCAGCGCCCTGCTCCAGGAAGCCGACAACGACGACTCCGCCTACGTCGTCATGCCGATGCGCCTGTAAGCCAGCCGCCCTGCGTCGATGTCCCTAGGCCGTGTGACCATCACCGCGGTGCGCAATCTGCACCCGGTGACGTTTTCTCCCTCGTCTCGCATCAATATCCTCTACGGCGCCAATGGCAGCGGCAAGACCAGCCTACTGGAAGCGATCCATCTGCTCGGTCTGGCTCGCTCCTTCCGCAGCGCCCGGCTGTTGCCGGTGATTCAGCACGAGCAGCCGACCTGCACGGTATTCGGCCAGGTGCAGTGGAGCGACGGTCGTGTGCGCAATCTCGGTGTCGCCCGCAATCGACTGGGTGAACTGCAGATCCGCATCGATGGGCAGAACGTGCGCAGTGCCGCGCAGCTGGCTGAAGCCCTGCCGCTGCAACTGATCAATCCGGATAGTTTCCGCCTGCTCGAGGGCGCGCCCAAGGTACGTCGCCAATTCCTCGACTGGGGAGTGTTCCACGTGGAACCTCGCTTTCTGCCGGCCTGGCAGCGCCTGCAGACCGGCTTGCGCCAGCGGAACTCCTGGCTCCGTCATGGTAGAATCGACGCTGTCTCGCAAGCCGCCTGGGACCGGGAATTGTGTCTGGCGAGCGAGGAAATCGACAGTTATCGACGCGACTACATTCAGGCGCTGAAACCGGTCTTCGAGAGCGTTCTGCGCGAGCTGGTAGAGCTGGACGGTCTGACCCTGAGCTACTACCGCGGCTGGGACAGGGAGCGCTCACTCAGTGAGATCCTTGCTGCTTCCCTCCTGCGCGATCAACAGCTTGGCCATACCCAGGCGGGTCCCCAGCGGGCCGATCTGCGTCTGCGCCTGGCAGCGCATAATGCTGCGGACCTCCTGTCGCGTGGTCAGCAGAAGCTGGTGGTCTGTGCGCTGAAGATCGCCCAGGGGCATCTCGTCGACCGCGCCAGGCGCGGCCAGTGCATCTATCTGGTCGACGACCTGCCGTCCGAACTGGATGAGCAGCATCGCCGCGCCCTCTGCCGGTTGCTCGAAGAACTGCACTGCCAGGTATTCATCACCTGCGTAGATCTTGAAGCATTGCGTGAAGGCTGGCGCACGGATACGCCAGTTGCCTTGTTCCACGTGGAACAGGGCCGTATCACCCAGACCCATGATCGGGAGTGAAGGTAATGAGCGAAAACCAGACGTACGACTCGTCCAGCATCAAAGTCCTGAAGGGCCTGGATGCCGTACGCAAACGCCCCGGCATGTACATCGGCGACACTGACGACGGCACCGGTCTGCACCACATGGTGTTCGAGGTGGTCGACAACTCGATCGACGAGGCGCTGGCCGGCTACTGCAACGATATCAGCATCACCATTCACACCGACGAATCCATTACCGTGCGCGACAATGGCCGGGGCATTCCGGTCGACCTGCACAAGGAAGAAGGCGTCTCCGCCGCTGAGGTCATCATGACCGTGCTGCATGCCGGCGGTAAGTTCGACGACAACAGCTACAAGGTTTCCGGCGGCCTGCACGGCGTGGGGGTCTCGGTGGTCAACGCACTCTCCGAACAGCTGGTGCTGACCATCCGCCGCGACAACAAGGTGTGGGAACAGACCTACATGCACGGTGTGCCACAGGCCCCGCTAGTCGCGGTCGGCGACACCCAGGGCACCGGTACGCAGATCCACTTCAAGCCCTCGGCGGAAACTTTCCACAACATCCACTTCAGCTGGGACATCCTCGCCAAGCGCCTGCGCGAGCTGTCCTTCCTCAACTCCGGAGTCGGCATCGTCCTCAAGGACGAGCGCAGCGGCAAGGAGGAGCTGTTCAAGTACGAAGGGGGGCTGAAAGCCTTCGTCGATTACCTGAACACCAACAAGAATGCGGTCAGCCAGGTGTTCCACTTCAACATGCAGCGCGAAGAAGACGGCGTCGGCGTGGAAATTGCCCTGCAGTGGAACGATGGCTTCAACGAGAATATCCTCTGCTTCACCAACAACATTCCGCAGCGCGACGGCGGCACCCACCTGGCCGGCTTTCGCTCGGCGCTGACCCGCAACCTGAACGCCTATATCGAGCAGGAAGGTCTGGCCAAGAAGCACAAGGTGGTGACCACCGGCGACGATGCCCGCGAAGGCCTGACCGCGATCATTTCGGTCAAGGTGCCGGATCCCAAGTTCAGCTCGCAGACCAAGGACAAGCTGGTCTCCAGCGAGGTGAAGACCGCTGTCGAACAGGAGATGGGCAGGTACTTCGGCGACTTCCTGCTGGAGAACCCCAACGAAGCCAAGGCGGTGGTCGGCAAGATGATCGACGCCGCTCGTGCCCGTGAGGCCGCCCGCAAGGCCCGCGAAATGACCCGCCGCAAGGGCGCGCTGGACATCGCCGGCCTGCCCGGCAAGCTGGCCGACTGCCAGGAGAAGGACCCGGCCCTCTCTGAACTTTACATCGTCGAGGGCGATTCCGCCGGCGGCTCCGCCAAGCAGGGCCGTAACCGCCGGACTCAGGCGATCCTGCCGCTCAAGGGCAAGATCCTCAACGTCGAGAAGGCGCGCTTCGACAAGATGCTCTCCTCCGCCGAGGTCGGCACCCTGATTACCGCGCTGGGCTGCGGGATCGGTCGCGAAGAATACAACATCGACAAGCTGCGCTATCACAACATCATCATCATGACCGACGCTGATGTCGACGGCTCGCACATCCGTACCTTGCTGCTGACCTTCTTCTTCCGTCAGATGCCTGAACTGATCGAGCGCGGCTACATCTATATTGCCCAGCCGCCACTGTACAAGGTGAAGAAGGGCAAGCAGGAGCAGTACATCAAGGACGACGAGGCCATGGAGGAATACATGACCCAGTCGGCCCTTGAGGATGCCAGCCTGCACGTCAACGAGAGCGCTCCTGGACTCGCCGGGCCGGCGCTGGAAAAGTTGGTCAACGACTACCGCACGGTAATGAAGACCCTAGCCCGCCTGTCACGGCTCTATCCTCAGGACATTACCGAACACTTCGTCTATCTGCCGCGCGTCAGTCTCGAACAGTTGAGCGACCAGTCGGCCATGCAGTCCTGGCTGGAGCAGTTCCAGGCCCGCCTGAAAGCTGCCGAGAAATCCGGCCTGACTTATGGGGCCAGCCTGCGCGAGGATCGCGAGCGCCACCTGTGGCTGCCGGAGGTGGAAATGGTCGCTCATGGGCTGTCCAGCTACGTCACCTTCAACCGCGACTTCTTCGCCAGTAACGACTACCGCACTGTCACTGCCCTCGGCGAGCAGCTGAACAGCCTGCTGGAAGACGGCGCCTACGTGCAGCGTGGCGAACGCCGCAAGCCGGTGTCCAGCTTCAAAGAGGCCCTCGCCTGGCTGATGGCGGAAAGCACCAAGCGCCACAGCATCCAGCGCTACAAGGGCCTTGGCGAGATGAACCCCGAGCAACTGTGGGAAACTACCATGGATCCCAACGTGCGGCGCATGCTCAGGGTCACCATCGAGGACGCCATCGCCACCGACCAGATCTTCAACACCCTGATGGGCGACTCGGTGGAGCCGCGCCGCGAGTTCATCGAGAGCAACGCCTTGGCGGTGGCGAATCTGGATGTGTAAGGGGATTGCAGAGGGAAAAGTTAATTTCCACTTCGGTTGAAGTTAAAGCGGTTTGGCCAAAGTTAATTGTCGACTTCTCGTCTGAGAATCCCGGTAGATCAATAGGTCTATCGGGATTTCTTTTGGCTGTACTCTTTTAAGCGGGGTTCCCGAATTAACCTAACAACCGCAGTTATCCGTCGTGTGGCAAAGCTGCCAACCGAGGAGGGGCCGATGGGGCAATGCCGGCGAGTACCCTCTTGAGATGCGTACAGCAAAGGCCCAGACTGAGGTGCCCTCCAACTGCTCCGCAGCTTCGACTACCCAGGCCTTCAGCAGCCTGGAAACCTGCATCAGCACCTCGCGGGCCTTGTCGAATCGGGTGTGCAGGGCACTGAGCGTGACCCTGGTTTGCCCGGCATGCTCGGTTCGCCTGCCTACCGAGGACATCAGCCAGGGACGACTGGTGATCGCTTCGAGCCTCGCTCCGGGATTGGCCAGGCGCACGAACAGGCTACACCCGTTGTAGATCAGCAATACCGACCGAGCCGACAGCCAGATCCTGTTCCTTGAGTGGCAAGGTTTTCCGCTCGTTTTCTGGGCGTCAACTGCAGTTTAGGGTGACCATCGACAGGGATGGAGGTAGGGAATGTTATTTTCCACTCCCTCCCTGAGAGAGCCCCGGCAGATCGAAAGGTCTCCGGAGTTTTGTCATTCTGGAACCGAGCGCACTTAACGTTTGTCAAATTCCAAGCCCTGCGATAATACACTGTGTTTTTTCTTTGAGGTTCGCAACATGCGTACAGCACTTTCTGTCTTGACCCTGAGTCTTCTGTTCGCCCAAGGCGCTATGGCCGGTAGCAGCACTGAAGCTGCCCTCGGCGGTGGTGTTGGCGGTGCCTTGGGTAACGTCCTCGGCCAGAAACTCGGCGGCAGCACTGGGGCAGCGGTCGGCGCCGGTTTGGGTGGCGCGGCTGGTGGTGCGGCCACTGCCAAGAAAGGCAAAAAAACCAAAGCGGCTGTGGGCGGCGGCCTCGGCGCCGCAGGTGGCTCACTGCTCGGTAACACGCTCGGCGGCAGCGCCGGCTCCGCTATCGGTGCGGGTCTGGGCGGCGCGACCGGTGCTGCCATCGGCAGCAAATAAGGGCGGTGATAGTCGCTCCAACAAGCACAAACACGATTGATCGCATCAGTCGCACAAAAAGCCCGTAGTTCGCGGGCTAAAGATGGTCACCCCCTACACCCTGCGAGGGCCATGCTTTCGCAGGGTGTTTCATTTTGGAGACCATCACCATGAGCGACGTAGCACTGGTCGGTATCGACCTCGGCAAGTACAGCTTCTACCTGCATGGTCAGGACAAATCCGGCCGAGCGGTTTTTCGCAAGAAGCTTTCACACCGTAACCGTCCGGGCATCCCGTCTGGCTTGAACCCGCCAGGCTAAGAGAGGGTGTCCACCTATTCATCGTGGACACCCTCTCAGGCTTTCAAGCGGGGAAATCATGCAGCGCCGTTCCTATTCCACGGCCTTCAAGGCTCAAGTCGTGCAGGAGTGTGGCCAACCCGGCGCCTCCGTCGCCAGCGTGGCATTGAGCCACGGCATCAACACCAATGTTGTCCATAAATGGATATGAAC
>NZ_BAAGYK010000165.1:106736-107315 GCF_054779355.1 Azotobacter armeniacus | reverse complement strand
CCGGATATGCCTCCAGCGCGGACATTCGCATCGATATCCCCCATCGGCGCACAACCTTGACCGTTCACTGGCCTGCGGGCGATGCAGAGGGGTGTGCCCGGTTCATGCGCGAGATAGTGCAATGATCCGCATCGATGCCATCTGGCTCGCCAGCGAACCGCTGGACATGAGAGCCGGAACGGAAACGGCCCTGGCCAGGGTGGTGGCGGTCTTCGGTGCGGCTCAGCCGCACAACGCCTACCTGTTCGCCAACAAACGGGCCAACCGCCTGAAAGTGCTGGTGCACGATGGTTTCGGTGTCTGGCTGGCCTCGCGCCGGCTGAACCGGGGACGCTTTGTCTGGCCAGGCAACTGGCAAGAGACGCACGTGGGGTTGAATGCCGAGCAGCTTCAGGCGCTGGTGGTGGGGCTGCCCTGGCAGCGGGTCGGGTCGCGCGCGGCAATCAGCCTTTTATAGTCAGCGATCGTACATGGCGCGCAATTGACCGAACGACCTATCGTCGCGAGCCGTCGTAACCGGCAGAATCGTTGTCATGACTTCTTCTGCTTTCGACCACCTGACTCCCGAACAACTGCGCG
>NZ_BAAGYK010000165.1:29245-106726 GCF_054779355.1 Azotobacter armeniacus | reverse complement strand
GCGCAGTGGGTCGGTGCCTGTGGCGTCCAGCTGCAACCGCTGGTGGATGCACTGCGGGAGATCGTTCTGGAACAGGGCGTGATCCATGCCGACGAGACCCCGGTGCCGCTGCTCGCGCCGGGCCTGAAGAAGACCCAACGCGCCTACGTCTGGGCCTATGCAGCCAGCCCGTTCGCCGAGCTGCGCGCAGCCGTCTACGACTTCAGCTCCAGCCGTGCCGGCGAGCATGCTTACAGCCTCAAACGCTGGACGGCCCTGGTGCGCTATCTCGATGACGGGATGGTGGCGATAGATAACAACTGGTGCGAAAACCAGATCCGCCCGTGGGCCCTCGGCCGCTCGAACTGGCTGTTCGCCGGCTCGCTGCGCAGCGGCAAGCGTGCGGCTGCACTGATGAGCCTGATCCAGTCGGCACGCCTGAACGGGCATGATCCCTATGCCTATCTGAAAGATGTGCTGACCCGGTTGCCGACGCAAAAGGCCAGCGAGATCACCGAGCTGCTGCCGCACAACTGGAAACCGTCCTGCAAGGCGTGATGCCCGGCTGCTTACTTCACACCAGCAGATGATGCGGTTCTTCAGCAATCTCCCAGCTTGCACCGTGGTGATGGAGACCTGCGCCGGCTCCCATTTCATTGCTCTAGTGCACCCAGCGCATGAAGTGGTGGAAGTGCTGGCGCCCGACCGGTCCCCACAGGTAGACCCCGCGCTGTGGCGCCGCCGGGCCGTCCTGCCGGTGCCGGGCGCGGTGGCAGTCTTCCAGCCGCTGCGCGGACTGCTATTGCGCGGTGTCTGGGGCGAAACCGTGCTGTTCGATGGTCTGCCGGTAGGCAGCCAGCGATGAGGCGATGTCGATGCGGTTCATGGTGCAGAAGTTTCTTCCAGCTCTGGCTCGGGGCCCGCCCTCCTCCGCTGGTGGAGGAGAATAGCAAGCGCCACGCCTAGCCCAGCAGGATCCGCAGATCCAGCCGTCCCTCCCGTACCGGCGGGCACCAGTAGTAGCCGCCGTTGGTCGGCCGGCTGAAGCGGAACAGGGCATCGACGATGCCATCCTCCAGACCGGCCATGCGTGTGAGCTGGGCTTCGAAGGCGTCAAGGCTGTGTCCGAAGGCGAGGAACAGCAGGCCGGCCTGCTGGCCGTCGTTCCAGGGCATCGAGCGGCGCACGACGAAGGCTTCGGGGGTGAAGCTTTCCTGGGCGGTGCGCTTGACGTGGGCGGAGCCAGGGGCGTCTTCCAGCTCCTCGTTGTCGCTCTTGCGTCGGCCGATGATATTGTCCTGCTCGTCCGGCGGCAGGGCGCCAAAGCGGTCGAGGTCGTGCACCCAGTGCTGCACGGCGGCGAAGCTGCTACCCCGTTCGCCCTCGGGGCCCTCGCCGACGATGGCGGCGGCAATGGCTTCCTCGTCTTTGGGGTTTTCGGTGCCATCCTCGTAGCCGGTCAGGTCGCGACCTTCCCGGTAGCGGAAGGCGTCGGTGTTCTGCACCAGACGCAGGGCCGGACGGAGCCAGGGCGACGACGAGTTCGCGGCTGTGCTGTAGCAGTTCGCCGCGATCCTCGCCGCGTAGCCAGCACCACAGGGCGTGCTGGGTCGAAGGGATGTCCACGCTGGCGCCGCTCAACGCTGGGAGCACACGCAGGCCAGCGAGGTGGCGGCCTTGTGCCTACAGCAGCGATTCGCCAAGGCCAACGGCTGCCGTCTCGCCGTCGACCAGGCAGCTGAGCTGGTCGAGCGCACCCGGTAGGGCGTCTGCCGATTCGAGGGAAAAGAACAGGTGGCGTGCCTGTGCCGGTACGGTGGCAAGGATGCCCGGCTGGGAGCGCTTCATTTGAACTCCTTTCAGGAAGCGGTGATTTCGAAAGGCTTTTGTGCTGGAATTCCTTCTGGCATCGAAGCAAGACAAAGGCCGGCGGGGAGGCATGCCGAGGGCTAGGGCCTGCCGCTCTCCGCTCACGCTGGAGCCGGAGCGGCTGCCCTCAGAATTCACTGTTCTTCGCCAATGGTCTGCCCAGTGCTGCCCGTGCCCTGTGGTATTCGGCGCGGTAGACGGCAAAGATTTCGGTGATAGCCCCGTCTGCCATGCCCAGCCGGCTCAGAGTTCTCTGCAGGTAGGCGCAGCTTTCCGCGAAGCGGAAGGATTCGCAGAGCAGCTGGTGGTTGAGGGCGAGATCGCCCTCCTCGTCTCCTTCACCGAGGATCCTCCGCAGGACGGCGTCCATCAGCCCGGCGACCGCATGGGCGTCCGCTCGGCGGCGGCCTTGCCGCCAGGCGCCGAGCAGACGCTCCCTGGTCTGGACGTCCGCCCCCTCTCCTGCCCAGAGTCTGCCGAGGCTGCTGCAGTCGGAGCGCTGCTCCGAGCAGCCGGCAAGGGCCGCGAGATGGGCGAGGTAGTTCTCCACGGGGTTGCTCCACTGCCCGCTCGCGGCATCGAAGGCTGGCAGGAAGATTTCGAGCAGCACCTCGTCCTGCTGGCCATCCTGAGTCAGCAGCTCCCAGTGCTGAAGGCTGAGGTCGACCACCCGCCAGGCAGCCAGGCGCAGGGGTACGGCGAATACGTCGGCGAGACGTGTCTCGAGCAGCAGATCGCTTTCCAGCAAGGCGTCGGTCTCCGACGCTTTCAGCATCTGCAAATGGCGGCGCAGGCGTTCGCCGGCCGGCGGGCAGCCGAGTTCTGTGGCCAGCGAGCTTTGTGCCAGGCAGCGGAGCCGGTCGAGGCTGGAGTCCAACTGCGGCAGGATCTGGCAGGCCAGGGTGCGTTCTTCCTCCAGACGCTGCTGCCAGTAATCCCGGGCTGCCGGATGCGTGAACAGGCTGTCGGCAAGCAGCCGTTGCCACTGCGCATGGGCGGACCGGTAGGGGCCGCCAGTCGCCACTGGCAGCTCGCTTGGTTCGGCCGGCCCCGGCAGGTGGAGCAGTTCCAGCAGCTGGGGTAGCGGCAGGAAGAACAGGATGCCTTCGACAACCGCCTCCTGCAGCGGAACAGTTTCATCGGCAATCATGACAAGGACATTCCGCTCGCCGGCTTCCTACCGGTTCGGCGACAGAGGAGGCGATGGCGATGGCATTGGGCGGTGTAATCCATGGGAGGGGTTCCGGCTACGTCTGGTCTGGCGAGAGGATCAATGGGCGGCATGTCATGCATGGTTCCACGTGGAACATTTCTCGGCAGACACCGGGGTTTGTTCACAGGAAAGCCGGTTGAGGGGCCGGCGTTTGTTGGAGTGCATGCCGGGATGTTAAACCTTGGCAGGTCCATCCACCACCGTGTTGTCGGCAAGGACGCCGAGTTCTCTCTGGGTCTGCTCGACCCAAGCGAAGGCGCGCTCGTTGAGTTCGGCAATGGCGCGCGGGCCCTTGCCGTCGGCCTGCAGCGGCGGACCGAAGATCACCTGAACGGTGCCGGGGGTTTTGCCCCAGCCTTCCTTGGGCCAGTAGCGGCCGGCGTCGTGGGCGACCGGCAGCACCGGCAGACCTGCGTTCACCGCGAGGGCGGCGCCGCCGCGGGAGAACTTGCCGATCTGCCCGACCGGTACGCGAGTGCCTTCGGGGAAGATCAGCACCCAGGCACCCTGCTCCAGCCGCTTGTGACCCTGCTCGGCCAGCTGCTTGAGCGCCGCCTTGGGATTACTGCGGTTGATGGCGATCGGCCTGAGCAGGGCGATCGCCCAACCAAAGAACGGGATGTACAGCAGCTCTCGCTTGAGGACCTGGCTGAGCGGCTCGAAGTAGGCGGAGAGGAAGAAGGTTTCCCAGGTGCTCTGGTGTTTGGCGAGAATCACGCAGGGCCGCTGCGGGATGTGCTCCAGGCCGTGCAGTTCATAGCGGATGCCGACGATGTGCCAGGCCAGCCAGACGGCACAGCGGCACCAGCTCTGCACGACGAAGCGGTAGCGCGCACGGAACGGCAGGAAGGCCGCGACCAGTAGACTGAGCAGGCACCAGACGACGGTGCTCAGGGACAGCAGCAGATAGAAGATCGAGATGCGAAGGGATTGCATGAGGGCTCAGCCACCGGCCTTGAGAAGATGGTCGACGACGGCCGCCAGGTCATCGAACACCTGGGTGCCGGGCGGCAGGATGTTTTGCAAAGTGCGCTGGCCCTTGCCGGTCTTCACCAGATAGGGGCTGGCGCCGAGCATCAGGCCGGCGTGCAGGTCGCGATGGCTGTCGCCGACCACTGGCACGTCCCGCAGGTCGGCAAGCCGGAAATGCTCGGCGATGCTGCGGAACATGCCAGGTAGCGGCTTGCGGCAGTTGCAGCCGTCCTGCGGACCGTGCGGGCAGTGCACGATCAGGTCGATCCGACCGCCCTGCTCCATCACCAGCTTCTGCATCTTCAGGTGCATGTCGGTGAGGGCGGTCATGTCGAACAGGCCACGGGCCAGGCCGGACTGGTTGGTGGCTACCGCCACCGTCCAGCCGGCCTTGCTCAGGCGGGCGATCGCCTCGATTGAGCCAGGGATGGGAACCCATTCCTCCGCGGATTTGACGAAGGCGTCGGAGTCATCGTTGATGACCCCGTCGCGATCGAGCACGATCAGCTTCATCGGTCACTGTCCCAGCACGGAGATGTCAGCGACACAGAGGAACAGACCGCGCAACTGCGCCAGCATGGCGTGGCGGTTGGCGCGGATCGACGGCTCCTCGGCGTTGACCAGCACTGCCTCGAAGTAGGCGTCCACCGGGTCGCGCAGGCTGGCCAGACGCTCCAGCGCTTCGCGGTATCGGCGCTCGGCGGCTAGCGGCCTGACCGTGTGCTGGGCCTGCTGTAGCGCCGAATACAGGGAGAACTCACTGGCGTTGTCGAAGTAGCGGGCTTCGACAACGGCCGGCAGCCTGCCCTCGTACTTGCTGAGCAGGTTGGAGACGCGCTTGTTCACCGCGGTCAGCGCCTCGGCTTCCGGCAGTCGGCGGAAGGCCTGCACCGCCTGCACGCGCTGGTCAAGGTCGAACGCCGAGGCTGGTTGCAGGGCACGTACTGCCAGGTAGCTGGAGACGTCGATGCCTTCGTCCTCGTAGCGCGCGCGCAGGCGGTCGAAGACGAACTCGCTGACCTGCTCGGCGAGACCGACGGCCTTCACCTTGGCGCCGTACTGGGCGACCGCGAAGTGGCTGGCCTCCTCCAGGTTCAGGTCCAGCTGCTTCTCGATGAGGATGCGCACGATGCCCAGGGCGGCCCGGCGCAGGGCGTAGGGGTCCTTGCTGCCGGTGGGCGGCATGCCGATGCCGAAGATACCGATCAGGGTGTCGAGCTTGTCGGCCATCGCCACGGCGGCGCCGGTCAGGGTCGAGGGCAGTTCGGCGCCGGCACCGCGCGGCATGTACTGCTCGTCGAGGGCGCGGGCGACGTCTTCCGGCTCGCCGTCGTTCAGCGCGTAGTAGTAGCCGGCGATGCCCTGCAGTTCGGGGAATTCGCCGACCATCTCGCTGGCCAGGTCGCTCTTCGACAGGATGCCGGCGCGGATGGCGTGTTCCGGATCGGCGCCGATGCGCTCGGCGATGAAGCCGGCCAGCCGCGAGACTCGCTCGGCCTTGTCCAGCACGCTACCCAGCTGGGCCTCGAAAACCACGTTGGCCAGGCGCTGGTTGAAGCTTTCCAGTGTCTGCCGTTTGTCCTGGTTGAAGAAGAACTCGGCGTCGGTCAGGCGCGGGCGCACCACCTTCTCGTTGCCGGCGACGATCTGCGCGGGATCCTTGCTCTCGATGTTGGCCACGGTGATGAAGCGCGGCAGCAGCTTGCCGTTGGAATCCAGCAGGCAGAAGTACTTCTGGTTGTCCTGCATGGTGGAGATCAGCGCTTCCTGGGGCACGGCGAGGAAGCGTTCCTCGAAGGAGCAAACCAGCGGTACCGGCCATTCGACCAGCGCAGTCACCTCGTCGAGCAGCTCCTCGGGAACGATGGCGCTGCCCTGCTGCTGCGCGGCCAGCTCGGCGACGCGCCGGGCGATCAGCTCGCGGCGCTCGGCGAAGTCGGCCAGCACGTAGGCGCTGCGCAGGTCTTCCAGGTAGCTGGACGGCTGGCTGATACGCACCGCGTCCGGGTGGTGGAAGCGATGGCCCATGGATTCGCGGCCGGCCTTCTGGGCGAGGATCTCGCAGTCGACCACCTGGTTGCCGAACAGCATCACCAGCCACTGGCTCGGCCGGACGAACTCGTCCTTGCGCGCACCCCAGCGCATGCGCTTCGGGATGGGCAGCTCGTCGAGGGAGGACTGGACGATCGCCGGCAGCAGCTCGACGGCTGGCTGGCCGGGAATGTGGCGGCTGTAGCGCAGCTTGGGTCCACTACGGTCGATCTCGAGCAGCTCCACGCCACACTTGCGGGCGAAGCCGAGGGCGGCCTGGGTCGGGTTGCCCTCGGCGTCGAAGGCGGCCGCCAGCGGCGGGCCGTCGAGATTGAGGGTGCGGTCCGGCTGCTGGCCGGCCAACTGCTCGACCAGCACTGCCAGGCGGCGCGGTGCGGCATAGACGCGGGCGACCCGGTAGTCGAGGCCGGCGCCGGCCAAGCCTTTCTCGATGCCGGCGAGGAAGGCGGCGGCGAGGTTCTTCAGGGCTTTCGGCGGCAACTCTTCGCTGCCCAGTTCGACGAGGAAATCTTGTGCACTCATTCTGCAGCCTCCAGCTTGGCCAGGACTTCGTCACGCAGTTCGGGGGGGGCCATGGGGAAGCCGAGCTTGGCGCGCGCCTGCAGGTAGCTTTGCGCCACGGCGCGGGCCAGGGTGCGCACGCGCAGGATGTAGCGCTGCCGCTCGGTCACCGAGATGGCGCGGCGGGCGTCCAGCAGGTTGAAGGTGTGCGAGGCCTTGAGGACCATCTCGTAGGTCGGCAGCGGCAGCTCCAGCTCGCTCAGGCGGTTGGCCTCCGACTCGTAGAAGTCGAACAGCTCGAACAGCTTGGCCACGTTGGCGTGCTCGAAGTTGTAGGTGGACTGCTCCACCTCGTTCTGGTGGAACACGTCGCCGTAGGTGACCTTGCCGAACGGGCCGTCGGTCCATACCAGGTCGTACACCGAATCCACACCCTGCAGGTACATGGCCAGGCGTTCGAGGCCATAGGTGATCTCGCCGGTGACCGGGTAGCACTCGACGCCGCCGACCTGCTGGAAGTAGGTGAACTGGGTGACCTCCATGCCGTTCAGCCAGACTTCCCAGCCCAGGCCCCAGGCGCCCAGGGTCGGCGACTCCCAGTTGTCCTCGACGAAGCGCACGTCGTGCACCCGGGTGTCGATGCCGATGTGGCGCAGGGACTCCAGGTAGAGGTCCTGGATGTCGTCCGGGTTGGGCTTCAGGACCACCTGGAATTGGTAGTAGTGCTGCAGGCGGTTGGGGTTTTCGCCATAGCGGCCGTCGGCTGGGCGGCGCGAGGGCTGCACGTAGGCGGCGTTCCAGGTTTCCGGACCGATGGCGCGCAGAAAGGTGGCGGTGTGGAAGGTGCCGGCACCCACTTCCATATCGTAGGGCTGCAGCACCACGCAACCCTGTTCGGCCCAGTAGTTCTGCAGGGCGAGAATCAGGTCTTGGAAGGTGCGCACGGCAGGCGTAGTCTGGCTCACAAAAATCACCCTGTCCTGAGGCTGCGACGTAAAGGGCTGCGAGTATACCCGATTCCCGGCGGCCTCCACCGTGATGCGAAAGCCCATGCCACGCTGCTTCTGGTGTTCCGACGACCCGCTGTACCAGTCCTATCACGACGAGGAATGGGGCGTGCCCCTGCGCGATCCGCAGCGCCTGTTCGAACTGCTGCTGCTGGAGGGATTCCAGGCCGGATTGTCCTGGCTCACCGTGCTGAAGAAGCGCGAGCACTACCGTCGTGTGCTGTTCGGTTTTGATGCCGAACGCCTGGCGATCCTGAGTGACGCCGAGATCGAGACCCTGCTGCGGGACCCCGGGATCATCCGTAACCGCCGCAAGCTCGGGGCTGCCCGGCAGAACGCCCGCGCCTGGCTGAGGCTCGAGGATCCGGCCGGCTGGCTGTGGTCCTTCGTCGGCGGCGCGCCGCGGATCAACCGCTTCCGCACGCCGACCGAGGTGCCGGCGACGACCACCGAGGCCGAGGCGCTCGGCCAGGCTCTGAAGAAGGCAGGTTTTTCCTTCGTCGGTCCGACCATCTGCTATGCCTTCATGCAGGCGTGCGGGATGGTCATGGACCACACCACCGACTGCGACCGGCATGCCGAACTGGCGGGGCCGTCCGCCCGGCAGACATCGGCGCGTCGTCGCTGACGCATCGCGCGTACCGGCGCTCCCTGCCCTGCTTTCTGAACGGTTGCTGAACGATTCTCCCGAACTTTCCATGTCCTTGTGAAGGGAACCATACAATTTCTCCCCGAAGAATCCCTGTGCGGATCCGGGGGAACGCTGAAGGGTTCTTTTTTCGTCGCCCTGCTATTTCCAGACCTGCCGAACCTCCATCCCTGTGGAGGCCATGGCTTTCAGATTTCAAAGCTTCTTTTCAACCGGGAGGCCACTTGTGGAAAAGCTCAAGGGTGCAGTGATCATCACCTCCCTGCGCCTCTTCGCCCTGCTGCCCTGGCGTGCCGTACAGGGTGTCGGGGCAAGCCTCGGCTGGTTGATGGCGCATGTGCCGAACCGTTCGCTCGAGGTGGTACGGATCAACATCGGCCAGTGTTTCCCCGAGCTCGACGCCAGGGCGCGCGAGCGTCTGGTGCGGCAGACTTTGCGGGATATCGGCAGGACCCTCACCGAAAGCGCCTGCGCCTGGATCTGGCCGGCGCGCAAATCCCTCGCCCGGGTGCGTGAGGTGGAAGGCCTGGAGGTACTTGAACAGGCGCTGGCTTCCGGCAAGGGGGTGGTCGGCATCACCAGCCACCTGGGCAACTGGGAGGTGCTCAACCACTTCTACTGCAGCCACTGCAAACCAGTCATCTTTTACCGGCCGGCGAAGCTCAGGGCGGTGGACGAACTGCTGCAGTGCCAGCGCGCGCAGCTGGGCAACCGCGTCGCTCCCTCGACCCGCGAAGGCATTCTCAGCGTGCTCCACGAGGTGCGCCGGGGCGGCGCGGTGGGCATTCCGGCCGATCCGGAGCCGAGCCAGGGCAGCGGTCTCTTTGTGCCCTTCCTCGGCACCCGGGCGCTGACCAGCAAGTTCGTGCCGAACATGCTCGCCGGCGGCAAGGCGGTCGGCGTCTTCCTGCACGCGGTGCGCCTGGACGACGGCTCGGGCTACCGGGTGATCCTCGAGGCCGCGCCGCCGGAGATGTACAGCCAGGACACAGAAACCGCCGTGGCGGCGATGAGCGCGGTGATCGGCAAGTACGTGCGTGCCTATCCCAGCCAGTACATGTGGACCATGAAGCGCTTCAAGCGGCGTCCGCCGGGCGAGCGGGAGTGGTATTGAGGGCGCCGTGCGACGCCCCTCCTCAGAAGAACGTCAGCCCCACCTGGAAAAGCCGCTCCACGTCGCGAATGTGCTTCTTGTCGACCAAAAAGAGGATCACATGGTCGCCGGACTCGATGAGGGTGTCGTCGTGGGCGATCAGCACCTGCTCGTCGCGGATCACCGCGCCGATGGTGGTGCCCTGGGGCAGCTCGATCTCGCCGATCATGCGCCCGACTACCTTGCTCGACTTGGTATCGCCGTGGGCGATGGCTTCGATGGCTTCCGCCGCGCCGCGGCGCAGCGAGTGCACGCTGACGATGTCGCCGCGGCGCACGTGGGTCAGCAGGGTGCCGATGGTGGCCAGCTGCGGGCTGATGGCGATGTCGATCTCGCCGCCCTGCACCAGGTCGACGTAGGCGGGGTTGTTGATGATGCTCATTACCTTGCGCGCGCCGAGGCGCTTGGCCAGCAGCGAAGACATGATGTTGGCCTCGTCGTCGTTGGTCAGGGCGAGGAAGATGTCGGCCTCGTTGATGTTCTCCTCGACCAGCAGATCTTTGTCCGAGGCGTTGCCCTGCAGCACGATGCTGCTGTCAAGGGTATCCGAGAGGTAGCGGCAGCGCGCCGGATTGGCCTCGATGATCTTTACCTGATAGCGGCTCTCGATGGCCTCGGCCAGGCGCTCGCCGATATGGCCGCCGCCGGCAATGACGATCCGCTTGTTGCTGATCTCAAGGCGCCGCAGCTCGCTCATCACTGCGCGAATATGGGTCCTTGCGGCGATGAAGAACACCTCGTCGTCGGCCTCGATCACCGTGTCGCCCTTGGGCAGGATCGCCCGGTTGCGGCGGAAGATCGCCGCCACCCTGGCGTCCACGGTGGGCATGTGCTCACGGATCTGCCTGAGCTGCTGGCCGACCAGCGGGCCGCCGTAGTAGGCGCGCACCGCCACCAGCTGGGCCTTGCCGTCGGCGAAGTCGATCACTTGCAGGGCGCCTGGGTATTCGATCAGCCGCTTGATGTGGTTGGTCACCACCTGTTCCGGGCTGATCAGCACGTCCACCGGAATCGCCTCGTTGCTGAATAGCCCGGCGCGGGTCAGGTAGGCCGATTCGCGCACCCGGGCGATCCGCGTAGGGGTGTGGAACAGGGTGTAGGCGACCTGGCAGGCGACCATGTTGGTCTCGTCGCTGTTGGTCACCGCTACCAGCATGTCGGCATCGTCGGCACCAGCCTGGCGCAGCACGGTGGGGAAGGAACCCTTGCCGAGGATGGTGCGGATGTCCAGGCGATCGCCAAGATCGCGCAGGCGGTCGCCATCGGTGTCCACCACGGTAATGTCGTTGGCCTCGCTGGCCAGGTGCTCGGCCAGGGTGCCGCCGACCTGGCCGGCGCCGAGAATGATGATCTTCATCGAACACTTTCCTCAGCCGCGCGGACCGGCGGCGATCTTGATCAATTTGGCATAGTAGAAGCCATCGTGGCCGTGGGGCTGCGGCAGCAGCTGGCGGCCGTGGCGTTGTGCCAGGCCCGGCTTGGCCCCGACGAAGCTGGCGGCGATGTCCAGTTCGCGGGCGCCAGGGGTGCGAGCGAGAAAGGCGGCGATGCAGTCGCTGTTCTCCGCCGGCAGGATCGAACAGGTGGCATAGAGCAGGATGCCGCCGACCTCCAGGGTCGGCCACAGGGCGTCCAGCAGCTCGCCCTGCAGGCTGGCCAGGGCGGGAATGTCGCCGGCCTGGCGGGTCAGCTTGATGTCCGGGTGGCGGCGGATCACCCCGGTGGCGGAACAGGGCGCATCGAGCAGGATGCGCTGAAACCGGCGGCCATCCCACCAGGTTTCGGTGGCCCGCGCATCGGCGGCGATCAGTCGGGCCGTAAGGCCCAGCCGGTCGAGGTTCTCACGGACCCGTTCAAGGCGCCTTTCCTCCAGGTCGACGGCGACCAGCTCGGCCAGCCGCGGCTCGCTTTCCAGCAGGTGGCAGGTCTTGCCGCCGGGGGCGCAGCAGGCGTCCAGCACGCGCTGGCCGGGCATCGGCTCGAGCAGGTAGGCGGCCAGTTGGGCGGCCTCGTCCTGTACGCTGAAGCGGCCCTCGGCGAAGCCCGGCAGGCTGTGCACGTCGCGCGGTTCGCCGAGCAGGATGCCGTCGCGGCTGAAGCGGCAGGCGCTGGCCGGAATGCCGGCCGCCTCCAGCTCGGCGAGATAGGCGTCGCGCGAGGCCAGCCGGCGGTTGACCCGCAGGGTCAGTGGCGGGTGCTCGTTGTTGGCTGCGCAGATGGCTTCCCAGTGCTCCGGCCAGTGCTTCGCCAATGCCTGCTGCAGCCAGCGTGGATGGGCGCTGCGCGCCACCGGATCGCCTTCCAGTGCACCGAGCAGCGCCTCGCCCTCGCGCTGCATGCGGCGCAGCACGGCGTTCAACAGGCTCTTGGCCCAGGGCTTCTTCAGC
This sequence comes from Azotobacter armeniacus, assembly GCF_054779355.1. Classification (NCBI taxonomy): domain Bacteria; kingdom Pseudomonadati; phylum Pseudomonadota; class Gammaproteobacteria; order Pseudomonadales; family Pseudomonadaceae; genus Azotobacter; species Azotobacter armeniacus. The sequence goes on along the minus strand of NZ_BAAGYK010000165.1, from coordinate 94,944 downwards.
TGTTCGGCACAGGCCACGGTTTCACTAATCGCCGCGTGGGCGGGGATGCGGGTGTGCAGCAGCTGATACAGGCCGATCAGCAGCAGCGCCTCGATATCCCGGTCGGCGGCCTTGAACGGCTTGCGCAGCAGTTTTTCGGCGAGCAGTGCCAGGCGCGGCTGCCAGCGGGCGGCGCCAAAGGCGAGCTCCTGAGCCAACGCACGGTCGCGCGGCTCGACCTGTTCCAGCTGGGCCGGCAGAGCGGCGAGCGAAGCCTTGCCGGCGAGCACTGCCGCCAGGGCGCGGGCGGCGGCCAGGCGCGGATTCAGGCTCATGTCGCCAGCACCTGGCCGACGGCGAACTGCTCGCGGCGGCTGTTATACAGCTCGGCGAAGGCCAGCGGCTTGCCGCCCGGCAGTTGCAGGCGGGTGAGGCGCAGGGCGCCGACGCCGCAGGCGACGCTCAGGCCGTCGCGGCTGGCGGCGAGGATGGTCCCCGGTGTTCCGCCACCCGGCTCGACGCTCGCACCGAACACCTTCAGCGGCGTGCCGTTCAGGCTGCTGTGGCAGACCGGCCAGGGATCGAAGGCACGGATCCGGCGCTCCAGCTCGACCGCCGGACGGCTCCAGTCGAGGTGCGCCTCGTCCTTGTTCAGCTTATGCGCATAGGTCGCCAGGGCGTCGTTCTGCACCTCGCCGGCGAGTTCGCCGGCGGCCAGCTTGTCGATGGCCTCGACCAGCGCCGCGGCGCCCAGTCCGGCCAGGCGGTCGTGCAGGCTGCCGCCGGTGTCCGCGGGATGGATCGGCGTGGCGACCTTGAGCAGCATCGGCCCGGTGTCTAGGCCGGCCTCCATCTGCATCACGGTGACCCCGGATTCGCCGTCGCCGGCCTCGATGGCGCGCTGGATCGGCGCAGCGCCACGCCAGCGCGGCAGCAGCGAGGCGTGGCTGTTGATGCAGCCGAGGCGCGGGATGTCCAGCACCGCCTGTGGCAGGATCAGCCCGTAGGCGACCACCAGCATGAGGTCGGGTTCGAGTGCCGCGAGTTCCGCCTGGGCAGCGGGGTCGCGCAGGGTCGGCGGCTGCAGGACGGGAATGGCATGCTGCTGGGCGAGCTGCTTCACCGGGCTCGGCATCAGCTTCTGCCCGCGTCCGGCGGGACGGTCCGGCTGGGTGTAGACGGCGATCGGCCGCTGGCCGGCGGCCAGCAGGGCCTTGAGGTGTTCGGCGGCGAATTCGGGCGTGCCGGCGAAGACGATGCGCGAAGGCTGGGTCATGGTCTCTCGCTCGAGAAAGAAAAAGGCTTGCCGCGGCAAGCCTTCGCAGGGACAGGCTCAGCCGTGTTGGCGATGTTGCTTCTCCAGCTTCTTGCGGATGCGGTCGCGCTTGAGCGTCGACAGGTAGTCGACGAACAGCTTGCCGTTCAGGTGGTCGCACTCGTGTTGGATGCACACCGCCAGCAGGCCTTCGGCGATCAGCTCGAAGGGCTGGCTGTCGCGGTCCAGGGCGCGGATGCGGATCTGCTGCGGGCGGTCGACGTTCTCGTAGAAGCCGGGCACCGACAGGCAACCTTCCTGGTAAGGCTCCAGCTCCGCGGTGAGCGGCTCGAACTCGGGGTTGATGAATACCCGCGGCTCGCTCTTGTCCTCGGACAGGTCCATCACCACCAGGCGTTTGTGCACGTTCACCTGGGTCGCCGCCAGGCCGATGCCGGGCGCGGCGTACATGGTCTCGAACATGTCGTCGATCAGCTGGTGAAGGTCGTCGTCCACCGACTCGATGGGCTTGGCGATGGTGCGCAGGCGCGGGTCGGGATATTCGAGGATGTTCAGTATCGCCATATGCGTTTGTGATGCACTTGGGAATTGATCTAAAACGGCTGCTGCTAAGATGCTGGGCAGCATTGAAAAAACGGCTTTACGCCGCGATCCCGAAGGAAAATTCGACGGCGCTCGGCGTTTCACGCGAAGGCACATCATAAAGGGATTCACGGCATGAGGAAATCACTACTCGCCCTGCTGCTGGCTGCCGGCAGTTCTCTGGCGCAGGCCGAGCTGCAGCTCCGCGAGGGTCATCCGCAGAGCTACACGGTCGTCCGGGGCGACACCCTGTGGGATATCTCCGGCAAGTTCCTTCGCGCACCCTGGCAGTGGCCGCAGCTCTGGCACGTCAACCCGCAGATCGAGAATCCCCACCTGATCTATCCGGGCGACGTACTGAGCCTGGTCTACGTCGACGGCCAGCCGCGCCTGATGCTCAACCGCGGCGCCAGCCGCGGCACCATCAAGCTGTCGCCGCAGATCCGCCGTACGCCGATGGTCCATGCCATCCCGACCATTCCGCTGGAAAAGATCAACAGCTTTCTGCTCAGCAACCGCATCGTCGATGGCGCCGCGCAGTTCCAGGACGCGCCCTACGTGGTCGCCGGCAATGCCGAACGAGTGGTCAGCGGCGCCGGCGACCGGGTCTACGCACGCGGCGACTTCTCCGCCGGCGAGGCGGCGTACGGCCTCTTCCGCCAGGGCAAGACCTACGTCGACCCGGAGACCAAGGAGGTCCTCGGCATCAACGCCGACGATATCGGCACCGGCGAGGTGGTCGCCGAGGAAGGCGACATCGTCACCCTGGTGCTCAACCGCTCGACCCAGGAAGTGCGTATCGGCGACCGCCTGTTCCCCACCGAGGAGCGGGCCGTCAATTCCACCTTCATGCCCAGCGAGCCGGCCGCTGCGATCGACGGGGTGATTCTCGACGTGCCGCGCGGGGTGACCCAGGTCGGCAACTTCGATGTAGTCACCCTGAACAGGGGCAGCCAGGACGGCCTGGCCGAAGGCAACGTGCTGGCAGTGTACAAGACCGGCGAAACCGTGCGTGACCGCATCACCGGCGAGCCGGTGAAGATCCCCGACGAGCGCTCCGGGCTGTTGATGGTGTTCCGCACCTACGAGCGGCTCAGCTATGGCCTGATCCTCACCGCCAGCCGCCAGCTGGCGCTGATGGACAAGGTGCGCAATCCGTAACCGGCGCAGCAATTCCGCCGCGCTTCCCCTTTCGCTCCGCCGATCAAGGATGATCGCACCATGCCTCTCTCGCCTGCCGAACTGGAAGCCCGCCTGCGCCTGCATGCTCTGCCCGAACTCGGGCCGCGTCGCTATCGCCGCCTGCTCGAGGCCTTCGCCAGCGCCTCGGCGGCGCTCAGCGCGCCGGCCTCCGCCTGGCGCGCGCTGGGGCTGCCGGCCACTTGTGCCGAGGCACGGCGCAGCACCGAGGTCCGTGAGCGGGCCGCCCTCGCCCTCGCCTGGCTGGAGTCAGCGCAGCGGCAGCTGTTGTTTCTCGGCGAGCCCGGCTACCCCGCCCTGCTGGCCGAGCTGGACGACGCCCCGCCGCTGCTCTTCGTCGCCGGCGACCCGGCCCTGCTGGAACAGCCGCAGCTGGCCATAGTCGGCAGCCGGCGTGCCTCGAAACCCGGTCTGGACACTGCCCGCGCCTTCGCCCGGCATCTCGCCGGTGCTGGCTTCGTGATCACCAGCGGGCTGGCCCTGGGCATCGACGGCGCCGCCCACCAGGGCGCGCTGGATGGCGGCGGGCGAACCGTGGCGGTGCTCGGCACCGGCCTGCAGCGGCTGTATCCGGCACGCCACGGGCGGCTGGCGACGGATATCCTCGCCGGCGGCGGCGCGCTGGCTTCCGAACTGCCGCTGGACTGCCCGCCCCAGGCAGCCAACTTCCCCCGCCGCAACCGCATCATCAGCGGCCTGTCCCTCGGCGTGCTGGTGGTCGAGGCCAGTCCCTCCAGCGGTTCCTTGATCACCGCCCGCCTGGCTGCCGAGCAGGGCCGCGAGGTCTATGCGATTCCCGGTTCCATCCACCACCCAGGTGCCCGCGGCTGCCATCAACTGATCCGCGACGGCGCGACCCTGGTGGAAAGCATCGAACACATCCTCGATGCGCTACGCGGCTGGCAGAACCTCGCGCCGCCGCACCAGTCGGCGGTCGCGCCGCCCCCGGCCGGCGAGACGCATCCGCTGCTGGCCCTGCTCCATGCCGCCCCGCAGACCAGCGAGGAACTGGCCTTGGCCAGCGGCTGGCCGCTCGCCCGGGTGCTGGCGGCGCTCACCGAACTGGAGCTGGACGGCGCGGTGGCCTGCGAGGGCGGTCGCTGGCTGGGCTGCGCCGGCTGACGGGCTTCGTCGCCAGCGGCGCCTTGGGTACACTGCGCCGGGTATTTTTCCGGAGGCAAGCGATGCATGGCAGTTGGCGTGTGCGGCAAGTGGCGCGGGTGCTGCGCCAGGGCGGGGTGATCGCCTATCCGACCGAGGCCGTCTGGGGCTTGGGCTGCGACCCGTGGAACGAGGCCGCCGTGCGCCGCCTGCTGGCGCTCAAGGGACGACCGCAGGAGAAGGGCCTGATCCTGGTCGCCGCCGACGTCCGTCAGTTCGACTTCCTGCTTGCCGACCTGCCGCAGGCGTGGCTGGAGCGCCTGGCCGGCACCTGGCCGGGTCCGAACACCTGGCTGGTGCCGCACCGCGACCGCCTGCCGGCGTGGATCACCGGCCGCCACGCGAGCGTCGCCCTGCGCGTCAGCGATCACCCGCTCGTGCGCGCGCTGTGCGCCCTCGCCGGCCCGCTGGTGTCCACCTCGGCCAATCCCGCCGGCCACCCCGCTGCGCGCTCGCGGCTGCGCGTCGAACAGTACTTCCCGCGCCGACTGGACGCCGTGCTGGACGGCGCCCTGGGTGGGCGGCGCAACCCGAGCCTGATCCGCGACTTGCCGACCGGCCAGGTGATCCGCCCGGCCTAGGGCAGCAGGACGGTCGAGCCAGTGGTCTGGCGCGCGGTCAGGGCCTCCTGGGCGCGGGCGGCCTCGGCGAGGGGGACGCGCTGGCCGATCTCGACCCGGACCTGACCGCTGCCGAGCACGGCGAACAACTCATCAGCCATCGCCTGCAGACGCTCCGGCGTGTCGGCATAGCCGGCCAGGGTCGGGCGGGTGACGAACAGCGAGCCCTTCTGCGCCAGCACCCCGAGGTTGACCCCGCTCACCGGCCCGGAAGCGTTGCCGAAGCTGACCAGCAGGCCGCGCGGGGCGACGCAGTCCAGCGAGGTTTCCCAGGTGTCCTTGCCGACCGAGTCGTAGACCACCGGGCACTTGCGCCCGTCGGTCAGCTCCAGCACCCGCTGCGCGACGCTCTCGCGGCTGTAGTCGATGGTTGCCCAGGCGCCCAGGGCCCTGGCCCGCTCGGCCTTCTCCGGCGAACCCACGGTGCCGATCAGCCTGACGCCGAGCGCCTTGGCCCACTGGCAGGCGAGGCTGCCGACGCCGCCGGCCGCGGCGTGGAAGAGGATGGTCTCGCCGCCCTGGAAATGGCCGATCTGGCGCAGCAGGTACTGTACGGTGAGGCCCTTGAGCATCACCGCGGCGGCCTGCTCGAAATCGATTTCGTCCGGCAGCCTGACCAGCTTGTCCGCCGGCAGCACGTGCAGTTCGGCATAGGCGCCCAGCGGGCCGTTGGCATAGGCGACCCGTTCGCCCACCCGGAAGCGTTCGACCTGGCTGCCGACCGCCTCGACCACCCCGGCGCCTTCCAGGCCGAGGCCGGACGGCAGCTGTGGCGGCGCATAGAGGCCGCTGCGGTAGTAGGTGTCGATGAAATTCAGGCCGATCGCCCGGTTGCGCACCCTGACCTCGTGCGGACCCGGTTCCGGCGGTGTGTGGTCGACCCATTCGAGGACCTCGGGGCCGCCGTGGCGGCTGATCTGGATGCGCTTGGCCATTTGCTCTGTTCCTATGGAGGCTCTGGTGTGCCCGTCCATGTGCCGCGACGGATGCGCCTATCCAAACGTCAAGCACTCCGTCTCGTCAACTTCGGCAAGGGATTGCGCAATGCTATGCTAGCGGCCCGTCCGGGCATCCAGGGCCGTCCATCGGCCGCCTTGTCTGGTGCCGTTTTCAACATGGGAGATGCCGTGAACGATCGAATCGAGGCCGTGAAGGCCTACCTGCTCGACCTGCAAGACCGTATCTGCTCCGCCCTCGAGGCCGAGGACGGCAGCGCGCGCTTTCGCGAGGACGCCTGGATACGCGAGGGCGGCGGCGGTGGACGTACCCGGGTGATGGAGAGCGGCGCGCTGATCGAGAAGGGTGGCGTCAACTTCTCCCACGTGCACGGCGTCGGCCTGCCGCCGTCGGCCAGCGCCCACCGCCCGGAACTGGCCGGACGGGGCTTCCAGGCCCTCGGCGTGTCCCTGGTGATCCACCCGCGCAACCCCCACGTGCCGACCTCCCACGCCAACGTGCGGCTGTTCGTCGCCGAGAAGGAGGGCGAGGCGCCGGTCTGGTGGTTCGGCGGCGGCTTCGACCTGACCCCCTACTATGCGGTCGAGGAAGACTGCGTGTTCTGGCACCAGGCCGCCAGCGACGCCTGCGCACCCTTCGGTGCCGACGTCTACCCGCGCTTCAAGGAATGGTGCGACCGCTACTTCCACCTCAAGCATCGCAACGAGCCGCGCGGTATCGGCGGCCTGTTCTTCGACGACCTCAACGAGTGGGATTTCGAAACCACCTTCGCCTTCCTGCGCGCCGTCGGCGATGCCTACATCGAGGCCTATCTGCCCATTGTGCAGAAGCGCAAGGACACCCCCTACGGCGAGCGCGAGCGCGAGTTCCAGGCCTATCGCCGGGGCCGCTACGTGGAGTTCAACCTGGTCTACGACCGCGGCACCCTGTTCGGCCTGCAGTCCGGCGGGCGCACCGAGTCGATCCTCATGTCGCTGCCGGCGCAGGTGCGCTGGGGCTACGATTGGAAGCCGGAAACGGGCACGCCCGAGGCGCGCCTGACCGAGTATTTCCTCACCGACCGTGACTGGCTGGCTCAGGCCTGAGCCTGCGCAGGAGAGGCTAAGGGCGTTATCGCGCCGCCCATGCCGGTTCGCTGTCGCGCGGCAAGCCGGGTGTCATTCCGGCGCACGACCCGTACAGGGTGGGAAACGGCCACAGGCCTTTCCCTCCCCGGCTCGGTAGAAAGGTGGAACCTCGCCGCGCGAGAGTTCCGCTCAGGACAAGCCCGCCAGCATGGGCAGACCACAAATTCTTTGAGGTGCGGGTGGCCGCAGGCTCCCCCTTCTCCGCCGGAGGATCTTCTTCCCATGGACCACTACGCCGTGTTCGGCAACCCCATCGGCCACAGCAAGTCGCCGCAGATCCACCGCCTGTTCGCCAAGCAGACCGGCCAGGTGCTCAGCTACGAGCCCCTGCTGGCGCCGCTGGATGATTTCGCCGGGGCTGCCCGCGCCTTCTTCGCGGACGGCAAGGGCGCCAATGTCACCGTGCCCTTCAAGGAGGACGCCTTCCGCCTGGCCGACGAGCTCACTTCCCGCGCCAGGCGCGCCAGGGCAGTGAACACCCTGATGAAGCTTGAAGACGGCGCGCTGCTCGGCGACAACACCGACGGCGCCGGGCTGGTGCGCGACCTCCAGCAGGCCGGGCTGGCCCTGGAGGGACTGCGCATCCTGCTGCTCGGTGCCGGCGGCGCGGTGCGCGGGGTGCTCGAACCGTTGCTGGCGGAGCGCCCGGAGGCGCTGGTGATCGCCAACCGCAGCGAGGACAAGGCGCAGCAGCTGGTCGGCGAGTTCGCCGAACTCGGTCCGCTGAGCGCCTGCGCTTTCGCCGCGCTGCAAGGGCCGTTCGACCTGATCGTCAACGGCACCTCGGCGAGTCTGGCCGGCGAGCTGCCGCCGCTGCCCGCCGGGCTGATCCAGTCGGGCCGCGGCTTCTGCTACGACATGATGTACGGTCGCGAGGCCACGCCCTTCTGCCACTGGGCTCAGCAGCAGGGCGCGACGCGGACCCGTGACGGCCTGGGCATGCTGGTCGAGCAGGCGGCCGAATCCTTCCAGCTGTGGCGCGGCGTTCGTCCGGACACTGCCAGCGTGCTGGCCGAGCTGCGCCGCCAGCTCTGACTTCGCTCAGAGCCTGTTCAGGAGCTAGCGAGCTAAGGTCAGGCAAGGCGCAACGCAGCGAAGCGGAGTTTACGAGCGGTAAATGAGCATGACTCGCTCCGCTCGCCCCTTCGGGGCACGCACTGAAGTGCGTTAGCCGCAAGCGGCTTCCGAACCCGATCTCAACGCAGCATGGCCGACGCGCAGCAGATCATGAACAGGCTCTCAGTGATCCCGGCCGCGGGCGAACAGCAGGCCGAACAGCGCGGCGGCGCCTACTCCCACCGCCAGGCTGGCCCAGGGATGGGCACGGACACAGTCGCGGGTACACTGGCCGACCTGGTGGCACTGGCGGGCCAGGCTGTGGCGGGTGTCATGATAGTGATGGCGGGATTGCTGCAGCAGGCCCTCGGCGCGCTCCCTGAGCCGCTCGTAATTGCTCTGGGTATCGCGCGAGGCGCTGGTCCTGAGATGCTCCAAGGCGTGCATCAGGTCGTGGATCTCCTTCTCGAGCCGTTCTTCGGCCAGGGACGTGCGGGGGGTCTTGAACAGCGACATGGGGCAGCTCCAGTCCGGTGGTCATGGATGTGCCGCGGCAGGCTTCGGCGTGCCGCGCTGTCGAGCAAGCATAGTCCAGTGTGCCGCACACCTCGACCGCGGGCAGGCCGCCCGCCGGGTCCATCCCACCTTACAGAAATGTAATCGTCAGTCCCGGCCGGATATGGCAGTTTTCGGAGTGCCGCCTCGCGCGGCCCTGTTTTTCCGACCGACTGGAATGAACGGCATGCATTGCAAAATCTCGCGGCGGACCTTCGTCAAGGGTCTCGCCGCCGGCGGTATCCTCGCCGGCTTCGGCCTCTGGCGCCCGCCGGTCTGGGCGCTGAGCGGCCCCGCCCGGCCCACGCTGCTTTCCGGCAGCGACTTCGAGCTCGACATCGGCGAAATCCCGGTGAACTTCACCGGCACGCCGCGCATCGCCACCACCATCAACGGCTCCCTGCCCGGCCCCACCCTCCGCTGGCGCGAGGGCGACACCGTCACCCTGCGGGTGCGCAACCGCCTGGACGAAGATACCTCCATCCACTGGCACGGCATCCTCCTGCCGGCCAACATGGACGGCGTGCCGGGCCTGAGCTTCAACGGCATCGCTCCGGGTGGTCTGTACGAATACCGCTTCCAGGTGAAACAGAGCGGCACCTACTGGTACCACAGCCACTCGGGCTTCCAGGAGCAGACCGGCGTATTCGGCGCGTTGATCATCGACCCGCGGGAACCGGAGCCCTTCCAGTACGAGCGCGACTATGTGGTGATGCTCAGCGACTGGACCGACGAGAAACCGGCGCGCGTGCTGAAGAAGCTCAAGAAGCAGTCGGACTACTACAATTTCCACAAGCGCACCGTCGGCGACTTCATCGCCGACGTCGGCGAGCATGGCTGGGCGGCGACCGTCGCCGAGCGCAAGGCCTGGGCGGCGATGAACATGACCCCCACCGACCTGGCCGACGTCAGCGCCCACACCTACACCTATCTGCTGAACGGCCAGTCTCCCGCCGGTAACTGGACCGGTCTGTTCCGCCCCGGTGAGCGGATCCGCCTGCGCTTGATCAACGGCTCGGCCATGACCTACTTCGACGTGCGCATCCCCGGCCTGAAGATGACCGTGGTGGCCGCCGACGGACAGTACGTCGAGCCGGTGAGCGTCGACGAGCTGCGCATCGCCGTGGCCGAAACCTACGACGTCATCGTCGAGCCGCAGGATGCCGAGGCCTATACCCTGTTCGCCCAGTCCCTGGACCGCACCGGCTACGCCCGCGGCACCCTGGCGCTGCGCGAGGGGCTGAGCGCGTCGGTGCCAAAACCCGATCCGCGTCCGCGCCTGAGCATGGACGACATGGGGCATGGCGGCATGGATCACGGCGCGCACGGGGACGCGGCGCCGGGCGGCAGCGAACAGGCCGGGCATGCCGGCATGGCCCATGGCGATCACGGCAACATGGCCGGCGCAGCTGGAGAAATGCAGTCTCATCCGGCCTCGGAAACCGGCAACCCCCTGGTCGACATGCAGACCATGACGCCCACTCCCAAGCTGGACGACCCCGGCATCGGCCTGCGCGACAACGGCCGCCGGGTCCTGACCTACGCCGACCTCAGGAGCGTTTTCACCGATCCGGACGGCCGCGAGCCGGGACGCACCCTCGAGCTGCACCTGACCGGCCACATGGAGAAGTTCGCCTGGTCGTTCGATGGCATTTCCTTCGCCGATGCCGAGCCGCTGCGCCTCAAGTACGGCGAACGGCTGCGCATCGTCCTGGTCAACGACACCATGATGACCCACCCCATCCACCTTCACGGCATGTGGAGCGACCTGGAGGACGAGCAGGGCAACTTCCTGGTGCGCAAGCACACCATCGACATGCCGCCCGGATCAAAGCGCAGCTACCGCGTCACCGCCGACGCCCTGGGCCGCTGGGCCTACCACTGCCATCTGATGTTCCACATGGAAACGGGCATGTTCCGCGAAGTGCGGGTGGAGGAATGATGGCTGTCCTGCACGGATTTCCGACCCGCACTCCCCCCGCCGCCATCCTCGCCGCCATCCTCGCCGCCGCGCCCCTGTCCGCTCTGGCCGTCGACGGACACGCTGGCCACGCACAGCACCCGGCGCCGCAGGCCAGGCCCATGGAGCATGGCCCGATGGGCCACGGCGGCATGGAGCACGGCCATGGGGAGCATGGCAGCATGGAACAGGATCATGGAGAGCATGGCGACATGGACCACGCCCGCAGGCCTCCGGCTGCGCCCCTGCCGCCGAACATCCCTGCCCTCAGCGATGCCGACCGCGCCGCCGCCTTCCCGATGTTGTCCGCCCATGCGCCCCATGGTCGCTCCATCAACAGCCTGCTGCTCTTCGAAAAGCTCGAATACCAGGACGCCGACGACGGCAGCGCCTTCGTCTGGGACGCCACAGGCTGGATCGGCGGCGACATCGACCGGCTGTGGCTGCGCTCGGAAGGCGAGCGGACCAACGGGCATACTGAACAGGCCGAGTTCCAGATGCTCTGGGGGCATGCCATCGGTCCCTGGTGGGACCTGGTCGGCGGCGTGCGCCAGGACTTCAAGCCCGGTTCGGCGCAGACCTGGGGCGCCTTCGGCATCCAGGGCATGCCCTTCTACGGCTTCGAGACGGAAGTCACCGCCTACCTCGGCGAGGGTGGCCAGACCTCCCTGCGCCTGGAGGGCGACTACGACATCCTGCTCACCAACCGGCTGATCCTCCAGCCGACCGTGGAGGTCAATCTCTACGGCCGCAACGACCGCGAACGCGGTGTCGGTTCCGGTCTGGGCGAGATCGAGGCCGGGCTGCGCCTGCGCTACGAGATCACCCGCCAGTTCGCTCCCTACCTCGGCGTCACCTGGGGCCGCCTTTATGGCAATAGCGAGGACCTGGCCCGCGCCAAAGGCGAGGACGAGGAGGAGGCCCGCTTCGTCGCCGGCATCCGCTTGTGGTTCTGACAACCTGAGCGTGTCCGGCGACGTCCCGCCCTACTCCTTGGCGCGGCTCTTCTCCAGCCGGCTGATGAGCCAGGAGACGACATTGAGGATGAACAGGCCCAGCAGGGTGCCGAGGACGGCCGTGGCCTGCTGGCCGAGGCCGACCGTCACGCCGATGGCGGTGGCGAGCCAGAGGCCGGCCGAGGTGGTCAGACCCTTCACCTGGGCCAGGTCGCGGCTTTTCAGAATGGTCCCGGCGCAGAGGAAGCCCACCCCGGCCACGATGCCTTGGATGACTCGGCTCATGGCGTCGTGCTCGGCACCGGCCTGTTCCAGAGTCAGGACGAACAGCGCGGCGCCCAGGGTCACCAGCATGTGGGTACGCACGCCGGCGGCATGCCCGTGATGCTCGCGCTCGAAGCCCAGCAGGCCGCCGAGCACGGCCGCCAGCAGCAGGCGCAGGCTTACCCGAATGGCCTGATCGAGTCGGGAAAGATCGGAAAACTCGTCGGTCAAGGTCGCAACGAACACGTCCCACGCAGTCACGCTCTCTCTCCGGCAGTCTTGGGATGGGTGTGGAATGACCGGGAAACGCTCTCAGTAAAGCAGGTCCGCAGCGGCGGACGCGTATGCCGGCGCCGAGGGAACCATTGCCGCGGCGCGCGGAGTCTAAACCATGAATTTACCCACTACGGTGGAGTGCCCTATGGCCAAGAAGCACCTCTTCCTCGTCAGCTACATCCTCAACAACCAGCCGCAGTCGACCGAGGTCGAGTCGGAGGCGGAAGCCCTCTCCGTCGACCAGGCGCGCTTTCACGTCGCGGCCCTGCACACCTCGGACGTGTCGGCAGACATCACCGATGTGCAGGTGACCAAGATCCTTCACCCGAAAGAGACCGGCACCAGGCCAGGGCATTACCAGCAGCCGTAACTGGCGGTCGGCGCCAGGCAAGGCCGGTCGAATGCAGGCTATTTACGGATGAAGGCTGGAGGGGCCTGCCCGCCGCTCCGGCGGTGCAGGCCAGCCGGATCAGGCGGCCCGTTCCCCGGCCAGTTGCTTCTTGAGCTCCTTCTTGCGGCTTTCCATTTGCGCGCCCAGCTCCTCGAGGCGGTCCTCGCCCAGCAGCTCGCTGGCCTTGGGCAGCATTTCCTGCTCCTCCTCCTCGATATGGTGCTCGACCAGGTCCTTCAGCACCTTCACCCGGCCGGCGAACTCGGTGCTGGACGGGTCGGTCTTTTCCAGATCGGGAAGGATCAGCGCCTCCACCGCCCGGTGCTCCTCCTTCGCCTCGTGAAAGAGGACCTCTCCTTCCTTGCCGCCCGCCGACCTGAACGCGGGGTAGAAGACCTCCTCTTCGATCCGGGTGTGGGCGGTCAGCTCTTCATGCAGGTGGCGCATCAACTCTTCGCGCGTCTTGACACCCCGCTCGGTGGTCTTGCTCAGGCGCTCAAAGAGTTGCTTGACCGTCTCGTGGTCATGCTTCAACAGTTCGACAGCATTCATCGTCAGTCTCCTTGGCTGTGGAGGTGGGGTCGCCTCTAAGCTGACCCCTCGTCTGGCCAACGGGTTCGATGTTTCCCGGCCTCCGTTCGTCTCTTCAGCGTGTCGCTCATCCAGGGGAATGTTCCTGGCCCAGCGGCAGTCCATAACGGTGAGGGAGTCGGCTTTTCCGCCTCTCCAGCGCATCCAGCCAGCCGGGAGAGCAGTGATGAAGAAAATCATGGAGCGAGAGGGACTGAGCGGCCCAGGCAGGGTGGTGATCTACAGCAACCGCGGCCGGGAGGCCCTGCACGAGCGGGCTGTGCACCTCGATCTGGGGCACCGTCTGGCGCTGCTGCAAGGGCTGGAGTTCGCCGGCGAGTACGATCCTAAGCTCGACTATCCGGGGCCCTTGTACTTCGTTCCCACCAGCACCGTGATCGGCCGGCAGAGCGCGCGTCGGCTGGGCATGCGCAGCGCCGCGGATCTCTTCGGCGGGGTGGTGCCGCAGCCCTTCATGGCGACCAAGGCGATCACCCATGGGCTGCTGCGGGCTGGTGCCCAGGCCCCGCCCGGCTGGTCGCGAACCTTCGCCCGCCGAGTGGAGGACGCTGTGTTGCGGGGCTTCACCGTGTTCAGTCGGGAAGAGGCCGGCGAGGCCGGCCGCCAGCTGCTGGCCGAGGGCCCGCTGCGGATCAAGCCGGTGCTGGCGACCGGCGGCCGGGGGCAGAGCCTGGTCACCGACCCGACCGACCTGGAGCGGCAGCTGGAGGCGCTGGACGAGTGCGAGCTGGGCCGCTTCGGTCTGGTGCTGGAGGAGCATCTGGAGCAGGTGTCCACCTATAGCGTCGGTCAGGTGCAGGTCGGCGACCTGCTGGCGACCTATTGCGGGACCCAGCGGCTGACCATCGACAACCAGGGCGAAGAGGTCTATGGCGGCTCGGATTTGGTGGTGGTGGCCGGCTGTTTCGAGGCGCTGCTCGCCCTCGAGCTGGACGAGCCGGTACGCCTTGCCGTGCAGCAGGCGCGGATCTACGACGCCGCCGCCATCGACAGTTTCGCCGGCTTCTTCGCCTCGCGGCGCAATTATGACATCGCCCGCGGGCTGGACAGCCGGGGACGTACCCGCTCCGGGGTGCTCGAGCAGTCCTGGCGCCTCGGCGGCGCCAGCAGCGCCGAAATTGCTGCGCTGGAGGTGTTCCGGGCCGGTGCGCGGGTTGTGCGGGCGTCCTCCCTGGAACTGTTCGGCGAGGCGCAAGTCGCACCCCCCCAGGCTTCCGTATTGTTCCGCGGCGAGGACCCGGACGTCGGCTACATGACCAAATGCGTGGTAATAACGGACTATGGCAACCCGTAGCGAAAGCGTCGATCTGCTGGTGGAGAATGAGCGGCTCGCCGGCACCTTTCTCACCCCGGATACCCAGATGCCGGGGTTGCTGTTCGTACACGGCTGGGGCGGCAGCCAGGAGCGCGACTTGAAACGCGCGCGGGGTATCGCTGGGCTCGGCTGCGTCTGCCTGACCTTCGACATGCGCGGTCACGGCGGCACTCTGGCGCAGCAGCAGGGGGTCACGCGGGAGGACAATCTGCGCGACATCGTCGCGGCCTACGACCTGCTGGCCGGGCATCCGGCCATCGACAGCGAATCCATCGCCGTGGTCGGCAGCAGCTACGGCGGCTACCTGGCCAGCATCCTCACCTCCCTGCGTCCGGTGAAGTGGCTTGGCCTGCGCGTGCCGGCCCTGTACCGGGACGCCGAATGGACCCGCCCGAAGCGCGAGCTCGACCGCCAGGATCTGCAGCTGTACCGGCACTCGCCGCTGACGGCTGCCGACAACCGCGCGCTGGCGGCCTGCGCGGCGTTTCGCGGAGACGTGCTGATCGTCGAGTCGGAGCACGACAGCCTGATTCCCCACACCACGATCATGAGCTACCGCAGCGCCTTCATCGGGGCCCATTCGCTGACCTACCGGATCATCGACGGCGCCGACCACGCGCTGAGCGTCGACACCTGCCAGCAGGCCTACACCTCGATCCTGGTGCAATGGGTGACCGAGATGGTGGTCGGGTCACGGGTCAGAAACATCCATCGGGAATAGGCGCGGGGGGATCAGCGGAGCGGGAGAGGTGCCAGCCTGCCTGGCAGGGGGCTGCGGGGAATGGCATCTAGCCCTCTTCTTCCAGCGCCCGCTCGAAACGCGGCGTGAAGGCCTGCACGAAAGCGTTGCGCAGGATCGCGACGAACGCCTGCAGGGGGCTGATGTTCTGCAGCTCGAGGACCGCCCGGGCGACCACGGCGCGGTCATGCCAGAGCGAATCCCAGCTCACCGCCAGGTCGATGCCGGGCACCTCGAGAAAGGGTACCGGAATCCGCCCTTCCTACTTGACGATCTTCAGCCCCTCGATGCGATAGGCGCCGCGCCACCAGGAGCAGGGCCAGACCGAGCTCGACGAGGGGCAGACCATAGCGTTTTTTCATGGGCTCTAAGGGTATTCATCCATACCGACAGCCGCTACTGCGACCATTTCCCGCCGCTGTTCTCGCAGTCGATACGGGTCTGCGCCTGATTCTGCACCTGATAGTAATAAGTCACGATCTGCGCATCGTCCGGCAGCGGGTCCGGCCATGTGCCTTGGCCGTATTGGCCCCTGGCCTCCTCGTTGGCCAGGGTTTCCTGGGTCAATGCCGCGCTGCATTTGCCGAAATAGTCGCCTGGGCAGTTCGCGCGCTTTTCCTTGTGCGCCCCGGACACGGAGTTCGTCCCGGTGCTGCAGGCCCAGTCCAGCGAGCCGGCCGGCATGCCGCGGTACTCGAAGCAGGACTCCATGACATCGGTCGCGGTTCCGGCCACAGCCAGTTGCTCCGTCACATGGCAAGCCTCGGCGAACAGCAGCGGGCTGGACAATCCGGCGCAGAGAAAAACCCCGATGGATAGTAGGCGGTTCATGGGATGCTCCTGGAGGCAGCGTGGAAGTCTTGGCGCGAATGCCAGCCCTTTCGAGTCGGACCGGCGTGCCATGATGAGAGTTCGCCGCAGGAGGACCGACGGCGCCCTGCGCAGCAAGCTTCCCCGCGCATCGCCGTTGGCGAAGACGGTGCCCGAAAGCGCGTGAAAGGATTGATTTGCCTAGACCTTGACTCTAACGTGAATAAGGGGGCATTCGGTATGATCCTTGCCGGACTAAGGCGAGCGTGTATTGCCCCGTCTTTGTTAGCCTTGAGGAAGTGAAAAATATGAAAAAGATCTTGATTCTGTTGCTCGCCCTCGGCGGCGCGCTGGCTCTGCAGCCCGCCCTGGCCGAGGGCGACGGCGAGCTGTACAAGACCAAGGGCTGTACGGTCTGCCACTCTATCGACAGCAAGCTGGTCGGCCCCGCTTTCAAGGAAGTCGCCGCCAAGTATGCCGGTCAGGCCGATGCCACCAGCATGCTCGCCGCCAAGATCAAGAACGGCGGTTCGGGCAACTGGGGTCAGATCCCGATGCCGCCGAACGCGGTCACCGAGGCGGAAGCCCAGACCCTCGCCGAGTGGGTCCTGAGCCAGAAGTAAGCGCCCCGGGACGCCGGCCTGCCCGGCGCCCCCTCTCCTCCTTTTCCCTCCCGCTTGTCGCCGTCAGCTCACCGGCGCATCTTCGTTCCCTACCTCTGTCTGGCCGGTCACCACGATGCGGTTGCGGCCGTCGCGCTTGGCCCGGTACAGCGCTGCGTCGGCCAACTTGAGAACCGCCGCCACCGAAGCGGCACAGCTCGGCCAGTGGGCGACCCCGGCCGAGATGGTGACGAAGGAGCCGGTGGGACTTTGCGTATGGCTGATCAGGCTGCGCAGCCGCTCGGCGACCTGTGTGGCCACCTCCAGGCCGGCCTCCGGCAGCAGCAGGGTGAATTCCTCGCCGCCGCCCCGGCAGACCAGATCGCTGCTGCGCGAGACACTGACCATCAGCCGGCTCACATGCTGCAGCACCAGGTCGCCGATATCGTGGCCATAGATGTCGTTGACCTGTTTGAAATGATCGATATCCACGGCAATCACCGCAAAGGGCCGACGCTGCGCCTGCCACCGCTCGAGGGCGAGTTGCAGGCCCCGCCGGTTGGTCAGCCCGGTCAGCGGATCGGTGAGGTTTTCCTGGTTGAGCCGGCCCAGCTTGCTGTGCAGCAGTGCCAGCCCCCCCAGCATGGCGAGCTTGAGCTGTCTGGCTTCGAAATACCAGGAATGCACCTGGCGGATCTGCTCCTGGGCATTGGAGAACTCCCAGTGCCGGGCTGTGATGGCTAATTGCCGCAAAGGCCGTGCGATCAGCTTCGACAGCCACCAGAGGACCGCCAGCATCAGGATGAAGAACGGCAGCGCATTGAGCAGGATCTCCACCATCAGCCCATCCAGCGCGGCCAGCGTGGCCTCGCTGGGCCGCTGGGCGATGACGCCCCAGCCGGTGCTGGCCACCGGGGCATAGCCGGCGAGCAGGTCGATGCCTTTCGAGTTGAACAGCCGCCGGCTGCCCTCCTCGCCCCGGAGCACGGCCTCGATGGCCGGATTGCCGGTGACGATCTCACCGGTACGGGACGGATTCTGGTGATGGATCAGATGCCGGTTGCGGTCTACCACATACAGCTGCGAGCCATCCTTGTAATAGTGCTCGCCGAGCAGCGCCTGGAGGCTGCCGTCGTTTTTTTCCAGGTGGATGGCGCCGCCGACAAAACCCAGATAGCGGCCGTCCGAGGCGAGGATCGGCTGCGAGATGAGGATCAGCAGATGGCCCCGGGGGCCGACGTAAGGCGCGCTGATCATGGGCCGGCGCTCGGCCAGGGCCACCCGGGAACCCGGGTTTTTCAGGACGGTATCGACCAGCCTCAGCCCTCCCGACGCGGCGGCCAGTACCGTGCCGTCGGTGCGTACGACAAAGACCCCGTTGAAGGTGTCGGTCTGTTCCTTCAGGCGCCCGACCTCGGCGTCGAGCCGCTCCGCCTGGTCGAGCATTTCCGGCAGCAGGTCGGCGCTGTAGGCGAGCTGCTGCTGCGCCGCCTTGAGGAAGTTGTCCGTGCTGTGGGCCAGCTTGGCGGCATAGGCCCGGTTGGTCTCCAGCGCCTGGGCTATCAGCTGGTGATGCAGGGTCTGATAACTGGCATGGAAGCTGTTGGCGAAAGTCAGCAGGGTGGCGGTGATTGTCAACAGCAGGATAAGTCGGCGCAGATCAAGGTGATGCATAAGGTCTCTGAGGGAAAAATGCCCACCGGCAAGCTCCCTTGTCCAACTCCAATGGAATACGGGCGCCCATTCTCGATCCGTTCGACTACGCAGGGCGCACGCTGTCACGCCCCCGCTCCGGCGCCAGGCCGGATCCTGCATCCAAGCCGCCAGCCAGCTGAAGAAAGCGGCGCCACTCCTCCAAGAATGGTGCCGTCGGATACTTGGCGAATTTTGATATCAAAACGTTCTTACAGAAAAGCCTTTCAGGTCATGTCTTGGGTCAATGGTCGGAAATCGGGCATGCCGCAACGGCAACCCGCTCCCTATTGCATGCGTACCGTCAGGCGGGCCACATGGGCGCCCTGGAAGCTGGCCAGGATCAGCTCCTTCTCGCTCGGCCGGCGCGCGCCGTCCGCTCCGGCGATGGTCGCCGCGCCGTAGGGCGAGCCGCCGCGCAGTTCGCTGATGTCGCTGAGTTCCGGCAGCACATAGGGCAGGCCAACGATCACCATGCCCAGGTGCGCCAGGGTGTGCCAGAACGAGGTGATGGTGGTTTCCGAACCGCCGCCGGTGCCGGTGCTGGTGAACACGCTGGCGAACTTGCCGACCAGCGCGCCGCTGACCCACAGCCCGCCGGTCTGGTCGAGGAAGTTGCGCATCTGCCCGGCCATGTTGCCGAAGCGCGTTGGCGTGCCGAACAGGATGGCATCGTAGTCGGCCAGCTCTTTCGGATCGGCCACCGGCGCTGCCTGGTCCAGCTTGGCGCCGGCCTTGCGCGCCACTTCCTCGGGCATGGTCTCGGGCACCCGCTTGAGGGTCACCTCCACGCCCGGCACGCTGCGCGCGCCGTCGGCCACCGCTTCGGCCATGCGCTCGATATGGCCGTACATGGAGTAATAGAGGATGAGAATCTTCTTCATGGCACTGTCTCCCGGGTCGCTGAGCGGATCAGACAGGTATAGCAGTGCCCCGGCGCCGCTGCGGCGAGCCCGGCTGCGGGGGGCGCGGCGGACTCGCTATCATGCGCGGTCACGCTTTCCGGGAGATCGACATGCTCAATGGCCTCTGGCTGGGTTTTTTCCTGATCGCCGCACTGACCGCCTTCGGCCGCTGGCTGCTGGGCGGCGAGCCCGCGGTGTTCGCCGCCATGGTGGACGGCCTGTTCGCCATGGCCAAGCTGGCGGTGGAGGTGATGATTTTGCTGTTCGGCACCCTCACCCTCTGGCTGGGCTTCCTGCGCATCGCCGAACAGGCCGGGCTGGTGGAGCTCCTGGCGCGCCTGCTCGGTCCGCTGTTCCGCCGGCTGATGCCGGAAGTGCCCTCTGGCCACCCGGCGCTCGGGTTGATCACCCTCAACTTCGCCGCCAACGGCCTGGGCCTGGACAACGCCGCCACGCCGATCGGCCTCAAGGCGATGCGCGCCCTGCAGGAGCTCAATCCCAGCGCGACCACGGCGAGCAACGCGCAAATCCTCTTTCTGGTGCTCAACGCCTCCTCGCTGACCCTGCTGCCGGTGTCGATCTTCATGTATCGCGCCCAGCAGGGCGCCGACGACCCGACCCTGGTGTTCCTGCCGATCCTGCTGGCGACCAGCGCCTCGAGCCTGGCCGGGCTGCTCGGTGTCGCTTTCATGCAACGGCTGAAGCTCTGGGACCCGGTGGTGCTCGCCTACCTGCTGCCCGGCGTGCTGCTGCTCGGTACCTTCATGGCGCTGCTCGCCGGACTCTCGGCGACGGCGCTGGCGGCGCTGTCCTCGCTGCTCGGCAACCTGGTGCTGTTCAGCCTGATCCTGCTGTTCCTGCTGCTCGGCGCGCTGCGCAAGGTGGCGGTCTACGAACACTTCGTCGAAGGCGCCAAGGAAGGTTTCGAGGTGGCGAGGAACCTCTTGCCCTACCTGGTCGCCATGCTCTGCGCGGTGGGCGTGCTGCGCGCCTCCGGGGCGCTGGACTACGCGCTGGAGGGCCTGCGCTGGCTGGCCGGGGCGGCCGGCTGGGACGTCCGCTTCATCGACGCCCTGCCCACCGCGCTGGTCAAGCCCTTCTCCGGCAGCGCGGCGCGCGCCATGCTGATCGAGACCATGCAGACCCACGGGGTTGACAGCTTCCCTGCGCTGGTCGCCGCCACCGTGCAGGGCAGCACCGAAACCACCTTCTATGTGCTGGCGGTGTACTTCGGCGCGGTCGGCATCCAGCGCGCCCGCCATGCGGTGGGCTGTGCCCTGCTGGCGGACTTTTGCGGCGTGCTGGCGGCGATCGGGGTGTGCTACTGGTTCTTCGGCTGAAGCGGGCGGTCTCAACTTTCCAGCCAGACGTCCTTCGCCCAGTGCCACACCGAGTCCCAGCTCTCATCGGTCAGCTCATCGCTGTCGCCGCTCCACAGCAGTACCTGGCCCTCGATGTCCACTACGTAGTAGTCGCGACTGGCCTGGCACAGCGGCACCAGGTCGCGCGGCACGCCCAGGTCCCAGGCGACCGCGGCGACTTCCGGCAGGTAGGTGTGCGACTGGGGATCGGTGACGGTCACCGGCTCCAGGCTGCCGTAGACCACATCGCTGACCTTGAGCAGGAACTCGCGCAGTTCGAAGGGCAGGTTGAGCAGAAGCAGCTCCTCGACCTCCACCAGCAGGTCTTCGTCGGGCAACTCCAGGGGCACCGGCACGGGCTCGTTCAGCTCGCGCAATTGTTCGATGACATCTTCCACGGCTCGTTCGTCCTCAGGCAATAAATGCGCGCTTTATACCCCAGCGCCCCGGCGAGCAGAATCGCAGCACGTCGCAGGTACTGCAGCCTGGCTGCGCATTGTCCAGGCTTCCGCTATCGCCATCGGTGCGATGCCGCTGGCGCTTCCCATGCAGACCTCGGCTTGCACAGGCTGGTTGCAAGCCTGTTCTCCGGCAGTCTTGCGCCAAGCCATTCGTCCCTTCGGGGGAAACTTTCCTGCCGGACCCCCATCCACCGAAGGACCACGGCCTTTCGCAGTTTGTTCCTGTCCACTACCGAGCGAAGGAGAACGAGCATGAACACTCCCATGTATGAATCCTGCATCCAGGCATGCAGCAGTTGTGCCTGGGCTTGCGAAACCTGTGCGGCCTCCTGTCTGCGTGAGGACAATGTACAGGCGATGGCACGCTGCATTGAACTGGACCTGGATTGCGCCGCCTTCTGCAAGCTGGCGGCCACGCTGATGGCACGGGAAAGCGATTACGCCTCGGCCTTCTGCAGGCAATGCGCGGAAGTCTGCCGCGCCTGCGGCGAGGAATGCGCCCGGCATGGGGCCGACCACTGCCAGCGCTGTGCCCAGGCCTGCCGGTCGTGCGCCGAGGAGTGCGAGCGGATGGCCGCCTAACGCCGTCGAAACGCGACAACAAGGCATATCCATGCAGCAAGGATCGGCCGGCAGGGGGCTGAAAGCCGACCGCTATATGAGTTCGCCGTCATTATAGTGACGCATCCAGGTGGCATGCTGGAGTTTGACGATAGCTGCGCCTTATGAACCCGGCCCAAGAATAGATTTTCCGTAGAGCCCGGCCTTTAGCGGTCTCTATGGCCCTTTTTGGAGTCTATTTAAGGGCCTTATTAATAAGGCCGCAGAGTCCCCAACTTGGAAGGGCCTCGAGCAGATCAGACGACAATCTGAAGGCACGCCCAAGCGCTCCGCGACATTGGCCCCGCCGATTGCACGCCATGCCCCAATCTCTCTATAGCCAGGCACCGGGCGCTTATGGTTCCTTATCGGCGGAGGCGGAGGCGGAGGCGGAGGCGGAGGCGGAGCGGAATGCGAAACCGGGTCCAGGTGCGCGGTTGTTTCCAATCAAGACAATGCATCCGATCAAAAGTGCTTCGAGCTGCGAGGGTTAACATGAATCCTCATCCGATGTCCTGCTGACGGCGAAGCACCCTTGGCTGCAGCGGGCGGGAGTGGATGAACAGCCGATCCGATCACAGCACCCAGCGTGGCACTCCAGATGTCGAACAGAACAGGATCTTCTATGCCCGGTACTTCCCCAGAACAACAGGCCGCAGAATGGAAACTGTTACTCATGCAATTTCCTGCGGTAGTCGCCGCCCAGGTCAGGGAGCTGGCCACCACCCACCAGGCTGAGCTGGCGGGGTATTTCTACGAGCAGATGCTACAGGATGAGCAGGCCATGCTCTTTCTCACCCACGAGCAGGTGAAGAGCCGCCTCCATGGCACCCTGCAGCAATGGATCGTCGCGCTGTTTTCCGCCACCGGCGACGACGCCACGCTGTTGGCGCTGATCGCCCAGCAGAAGCAGATCGGCGAGATCCATGCGCGCATCAACATTCCCATTTATCTGGTAATGCGCGGCGCGCGGCATCTGCGCGAGCGGCTGTTCGTGCTGCTCTGCCAGCAGCCCGTCGGCCCCGAACACAAGCTCTTCGGCCAGCGCCTGATCGGCGAAACCGTCGACCTGGCCATGGAAATCATGAGTCGCGCCTTCTCCGACGCCTATGACCGCAACTCGCGCAGCGAGGAGGGCTATCGGCTGTTCTCGGTGGCGCAGAACATCGGCATCGAACAGGAACGCCAGCGCTCCGCCCTGCTCGACTGGGAAAACCAGCTGATGTTCGACCTGGCGATCGGCCAGTCCTTCCCGCAACTGCCTCGGCTGTCCGGTTCGGAATTCGGCCTCTGGTTCCTCCACAAGGGTGCCCATGCCTTCCAGGGCTCCCGGGAAGCCGAGCTGATCATGGAGGGCATGCAACACATCGATGAGGTGCTGCTACCGCTGTTCGAACAGATCGCGGCGGAGCCGGATGCGGACCAGCGTCTGCACAACCTGCGCATGCTGCGCGAACAGGCCAAGGGCATCGTCTTCCACCTGGGCAACCTGTTCGAGCAGGCCAATGTCCTGGAAAGCGGCCGTGACGTGCTGACGAGCATGCTCAACCGCAAGTTCCTGCCGGTGATCCTGGCCAAGGAAGTGGCCTACGCGCGGCAGAACGAGCGCCCCTTCGCCGTGCTGGCCGTCGATATCGACTATTTCAAGCAGATCAACGACAAGTTCGGTCACGAAGCCGGCGATCTGGTCCTGCAACAAATCGCCACCCTGCTCAGCAACCATTGCCGCGGCGGCGACTACGTGTTCCGCATGGGCGGTGAGGAATTTCTCGTGCTGCTGGTCGACGTCAACCAGAGTCACGCGCTCGGGGTGGCCGAGAAACTGCGCCGGCAGGCCGAGAAGGAGCGCTTCCGCCTGCCGGACGAGCACGAGGCCCTGCAGCTGACCGTGAGCATCGGCGTGGCCCTGCACGACGGCCACCCGGACTATCAGCGCCTGCTGCGTCAAGCCGATCGGGCGCTGTACGAGGCCAAGCATGCCGGACGCAACCGAGTGGCGCTGTCCAGAGAGGCATGAGGCCTGAAAGAAGAAAACCCGGGCAAGCCCGGGTTTTCTGTCGCTGGGAACCGGCTCAGCCGTTCTGGCGGATACCGGCGATCAGCCAGGGCTGGTTCTCGCCCTGCCGGCGCTCCATGCGCCAGCTCTCGCTGAAGGCCTCGCCCTGCTCGAAGCGGGAGCTCTTGGACACGCCGCTGAAAGTCAGGGTGGCGACGGTCTTGTCGGCCTGGTCATCCACACCATCCAGCTGCACCTGCAGGTTGTCGACATAAGTGGACTGGAAGTCGTTGCCCAGATCGGCGCGCTCCTTGCGGATGACGTCAAGCATCTGCGGGGTGACGAACTCGGTGATCTTGTCCATCTCGTTGGCATCCCAGTGTTGCTGCAGGGCCATGAAGTGCTGGCGGGCGGCCTCCAGGAAGCGCTGCTCGTTGAACCAGGCCGGCGCCTGGATCGGTGCGCGGCGCTGGGCGGCGGTCTGTGCGCCCGGGGCAACAGGGCGCGGCTGGGCCGGCATCTCCCGCTGCAGCGGCGCGTGGCCGGCCATGGCCGGATGCATCTTGCGCCGACGGGCGGCGATCAGGCGGTACACCAGGAAGGCGATCAGCGCGAGGATCAGGATATCGAGCAGCTGGATGCCATCGAAGCCATCACCCATGAACATCGAGGCCAGCAGACCACCGGCGGCGATGCCGGCCAGCGGGCCGAGCCAGCGCGACGCGCCGCTGGCCGGACGAGCGGGCGTCGGCGCGGCAGCGTTCGGTGCAGTGGCGGTGCTGCCAGCCGGCTGTTGCGGCTGGGCCTGGGTGGACTGGTGGCTTGGCGCGCTGCCGGACGACTTGCCGCCGCCGAAACGCTTGGCGTTGGCGTCGAGGCTGAGGGTCATGGCCACGCAACACGCCATGAAAAGGCTGAGAAAACGTCGCATGTGGGGGTTCCCGTAGTTGATGTCACACATTTCATCTTGCCCAGCAGTGCCGGGGTCTGTCATCCATTATTTCCCAACATGAAGATAATGGCGGTCAGACTCCGGTCTACGTCGGAGAAAAAATGTTTCGAGCTTTTGCTCTCGGGCCGGCTCAGGGCCGCAACAGGCAGGCCAGCGGCAGGCTGTACAGGCGCCGGCGCAGGTAGGCGCGCAGCGCGGCCTCGCCCTCCTGGCCATGGCGCAGCCAGTGGGCAAAGGTGCATAGATAGACGGCGCTGAGCGCGATTTCCTCGCCGATACGCGAGAAATAGGCGCTGGGCCGCCCGGCGGCCTCGCGCCACCACTGCACGGTACGGCTGATGCGCATCAGCCCCAGCACCTGCAGATGGATATGGCCGGGCTCGAGCTTGTAGCACAGCATCTCCCCGGTCAGCGCGCGGTGCGGGGCTAGCGCACCCAGCCAGGCGACCAGCAACTCCTCCAGACGCCCTGCGGGCGTCAGCGCGACCAGGTCGGCCTCCCGGGCGCGGGCCAGCAGGGCCGCGTCGGCGCGGTCGAACCAGGCTTCCACCAGGGCGTCCTTGTCCTGGTAATGGCGGGCGATCTCCTCCAGCCCGATGTCCAGCGTGGCGGCCACGTCGAACAGGCGCAGGCGCTCCCAGCCGCTGCGCTCGGCGATCTGCAGGGCAGTATCGAGGATCTGCGCGGGACTCGTCATGGGCTCACCTCCGCCTCTCAGTATGGCCGCTTCCAGAGCGGCTGCAGAGGGGTGGCGACAGGTGGCGGAAGCGTCCGAACCGGACCGGCCGGGTGCGCGAAATCCGACAGATGGCGGCGGCTTGCCAGTGCTGGGAAGTCCAGCCGCCGGGCCGGAACATGAGGGTTTCGCTGGAAACATCTCCACGGGCGTGGGGAAGACGGCCTCCACCGTTCCACGTGGAACAGAAACACCCCCACGGGCGTGGGGAAGACCACGGCCGGAACCAGCTTCGCTTCGGGCAGGCGTTACTTTTCCGTTCCAAGTCTGAACGTCCGCAGCGAAGCCTCTACCGCCGGGAAGGTGCTCAGGAAGTTGAAGAAGGGCGACGTCGTCTACGCCTACCAGACCGATGCCGACTGGGTCCGTATCTCTGCGGACGATGCCACCCCGGAATGGGTGATCGCCAGCTCCCTGGCCAGATCCAAGCGGTAACCGCAAACAGTCAAAGTCACGCTAATTAGCGAAAAAGCTAATTCGCTAATTCATGAACTCAAAGATCGAGTTGATCCGCCTTGATCCCGAAGGCCGCGGCGATCTTCTGCCGGGTGGCCTTGCGCGGCTTGGCGACGGCTTCCTGCTGGACATAGGCCGGCTGGGAAATCCCCAGGCGCTGGGCGACCTCGTCCTGGGTCAGGCCCAGGTGCTCCCGCCAGGCGCGGATCGGCGTGGCCCCGTCGACGATGCGGCTGATGACTTCATGGGGAATCTGGAAGCTGGCTGTCATATCCATTTTTTTCAACATGATTCGAGGCACGAATCCAAGTCGCAGAAAGCCCGAACGTGACGTGTCACGCACGGGCTTGCCGGCCGGAACTAAATAGCTAATTCGTTATGCAGCGTGACCGCTGATCGACAGCCCGATTGACAATCCGGCCGCTACGGCGATCGCCACCAGGGCGTCGAGGCTGAAGGCATTGATCTTGCCAGCCTCGAGGTTGGAGAAGCGCGGCCCGGTGATGCCGAGACGGCGGGCCTTCTCGGTGTCGGTGCCCGGCCAGGCGGCGGCCTGCTCGATGATGGCGCGCATCAGGGCGGCGCGCAGCTTCATGTTCTCGGCCTCGGCCGGGGTGTCCTCAATGGCATCCCAGATGCTGGCGAAACGTTGTTGCTCGGTCATTTTCTATTCCTCAGCAGGTCGCGCAGACGGGTTGCCGCCAGATCGATATCGGCCTTCGGTGTGGCCTGAGTCTTCTTCTGAAAGCAGTGCAGCACATAGACAGCATCCGGCAGGGTGGCCAGATAGATCACGCGGAACGCCCCCGAGGCCTCGCGGATGCGGATCTCCCGCACGCCGGCGCCCACAGTCTTCATGGGCTTCCAATCGGCCGGCTCGATACCATTCTGGACGTTGTCCAGCTCAAAGCCAGCCTCGCGACGCGCTTCGGCCGGAAAGTCACGCAGGCGACCTCGACCGGGGACCCCCCGCGCTTATGGCGCGAAATGGGGGATCGCTTATTGTATTGCCTTGGGCTGGCCATGCGCAGGCGGTGAGGTTTGCACGGGGGGAACGGCTCTGCTTTTCCCGTAGGGTGGTACCAGTGGACGGTAAAATTTGCAGGACTATAGAAGCCCGAGGGCACTGCCGGGGGGCCGTTGGCCGGATCGGGGGAAACATTGGGGAAACGGCAGCGCCGGAGCGGCCGAAATGGTGCCGGATGGACGGTCTGGAGGGGTCTGGAAGCGTGCAGGCGTGACGATGCACCGTCGGTGACGGTGCGCATGGGGGATGAGATCAGGTCGGCGGGTGCGTGCGGTCTAGGATGGCGACCAGCTCGGGGCGGGACTTGTCAGGATATTCCAGGGCCAAACGCTGCAGTTCGGCCGCGCGCTCGATGCGCCGGACGTTGTCCTGCTGCTCGATCTTGGCGCGGCGGTGGGAAACACCCCTACGGGCGTGGGGAAGACCCGAACATGAAGTCTTCCGCCATGCAGACTTCGGAAACACCCCCACGGGCGTGGGGAAGACTGCAGCGCTTCGCAGATCTCGTCGTCCATCAGGGAAACACCCCCACGGGCGTGGGGAAGACAGTTCAACCTTCTGGCGAGTCTGCCCACCAACAGAAACACCCCCACGGGCGTGGGGAAGACACCAACAGATTGTTAATGAGCCGGGCCTCAGACACAAGATCTGCCAATTACGTCTGGGTCAGGGTTTCGACGACGAGCTGCAGGCCGGAGAGGGTCGTCATGGGCTTCCTGGGCGGGCCGATGGTTCTGATTTCGTAGCCTGGCGGATGTGGCAGGGAGCGGAAGATCACCAGTCCGGATTCGGGCGGGCAGTGCTTGTACAGGTAGTCGACGACCGTGACGGCGACCGAATCCTTGATGCCAGAGACGAAGACGTTGGGCCTGGGTTCGACGAACCAGAGCTTCAGGCGGCCGCGCACGGCGGGCGGCAGGTCATTTGCGATTACGACGAGCACGGCTCACTCCGAAGATGTCCAGGATGTCGTCGCCCACCTTGGCCAGCAGGTCCATTTCCAGCACCCGCCGACGGAACCCGGCGGAAACCTTGTGCTTGTCGTAGCGGCCCGCCAGCTCGCGAGTGAGCGAGAAGGCCAGGTCGATGCACAGCTGCTCCTTGTAGAGATCCGCCAGGTCGTAGACGAAGGGCAAGGGGCTGCCCGAATGGATGAAGCCGATGTGCGGCGAGTAGCCCATGCTGTGCACCGCCGAGCAGAGGATGCCGTACAGCGCCGCATTGGTGGCGGTGAGCACCTGGTTGGTGACGTCGCCGAGTTCGAACTTGCCCGGCGTGAACTGGCGCCCCTTCCAGCCGACCCCATATTCCTCGGCCTTCTGCTGGTACAGGGTACGTACCCGGTGCCCCTCCATGCCCATCATTTCCTTGAGGCTCTTGCCGTCCAGGTCGGCATCGGGAAAGCGTCGCGCGAACATCCGGCGCGCCACCTCGAGGGCCTTCTGCGCATCGCTGGCCAGCTCGATCTGTTGCTTCAGGTTGCGGGTGTCCGCCGTGGGGAGGAAGCCGGCCGCATAGAACAGCAGACTGTCCTCGCCCACCCAGCAGACCGAGCAGTTGGCGGCCACGGCGGTCTTCACCGCCTCGTGGGTGATGCTGGTGCCCGGCCCCAGCAGCAGGGCGTTGAGCGTGGCGACAGGCAGGGGCACCACGTTGTTCTCCGAATCGATCCACTTGATGCTGCTGTCGTCGATCTCCAGCCGTCCGCGCTCCAGATAGAGGAAGGGATACTTGTCCTTCACCTGCGGCAGCGATTCGCGGGTCACCTTGACGAAGAGGCGCTGTCCGTTGGCCATGGCTATGTCGTCCCGTGTTGTAGCGTCACGCGCCGGTCGCGGTACTGCTTGTGCTCGCCGAACTGCAGGGGTACGTCGTTCAAGGTCAGCACCTCGCCGCCTTCGTGCTCGCCCTGCAGTACCCGGAAAGCGAAGGCGCGGCGCTTGTCCACGGCCAGGGCGGCACCGGCGGCCAGGGCGGCCTGTGCCGTGGCGTAATGCCCCTGGTAGACGAACTCGGTCGGCACGCAGTTCTTGCGGCCCAGGTACAGGTCCCACACGGGCTCGCGCAGGGCCGCGGCGAACGCTTCCAGGCGCGCCGCCGGTACTTGCAGGGCGACGGCGAAGGCCATGTCCTGCAGGTAGTAGCGGTAGGTCATCTTGGTGCCGCCGCCGACCGCCTTCTTGCCCTCGCTGGTCTTGGGAATCAGCAGGGTCTGCCAGGGGTCCTGGTCGTCGTAGCCGCTGCCGACCATGTGGAAATCCCGCAGCAGCGGCTGGCGCGGCTGCGGATTGCCTTCCCGGTCCGTCGGCACATGGGCCTCCAGCTGCATGTCCAGATCGGCCAGCTCGGCCAGCAGCTCATGCTGTTCACCTCTAGCGCCCAGGGCGCAGCACAGCAGGCCCAGCACGCCGGACTTGGTGGGAAAGTCCAGGCTGTCGCGGCGTCCGAACCTGGAGTCGTGGCCCCAAGCCTGCAGCGGCCCCTCCAGCCAGAGCAGCAGATAGGGTTCCGTCATGACTCGGCCCTCAGTGCACATGGCTTTGCAGGGCGGCGATCAGTCCGTCGATGCTGAACTCGGGGTTCTCGCCCCATTCGTAGTCACCCTGCTTGCCGAACAGCGAGCCCGAGAGCTTTTCCTTCTTCTGCAGGTAGTCCTTGAGGGTGTCGATGCTCGGCTGCAGGTAGCCGCCTTCCCGCTGGACGCGGACCGGCGTTTCGAAGGGCACCTGCAGCCGTTGCCCCTTGCGCACCAGTACCTTGGCGAACTCCCAGGGACTGGCGCCGGACTGGGTGGTCTGGCGGGCGTTGGGCACGGCGACGAACAGCGCCTGGGTGAAGGCGGCGATGGCCTTCTTCAGGTCATCCTCGCCCAGGGTCTGCGCGAGCTGGCCCAGGTCCAGGCTGACATAGCGGTAATAGGTTGCCGAGTTGAACTCCAGGCTGCCCATGTGCGCCGAGCCGGGTTCATCCTGCAGGTCGTCCAGGGCGGTGAAGAACTCCACCTCGTTGCTGACCCTGTGGGTGGAGATGGCGTGGGCGAAGGAGGCGGCAGCCTCGACGTTCATATCCGGCGCCTTGGCGACCATGCGGCCGAACAGGGCGATATCCAGGGCGTCCACCGCCGGGTTGAGGGTTTTTTTAGCGATCTTGCCAAGCTCCTTCTCCTTAAGCTTGCTCGCATCGAAATCCTGCTCGCCAGCATGGTGGGCGAAGGCGCCGGCTTCACTGTCACTGATGAACAGCAGGGTATCGTCAGCCAGCAGATCAGCGAGTTTCTGTCCGCAGGTCTCTGCCTTCTCGGGGCTTGCCCCAGCCTTTGCACAGGCGCGTGTAAAAATTTCGGCAGTCTTCTTGGTGCGCGACGCGAGCCGGATGCCGAACTCCTGCATGGCCAGACGCACCTGGCGCTTCCAGCACTGGGAACTGACCCGGGCGCGGGTCACGCCGCCGACCACGGCGGTCTTGGGCGCGCCCACGTCGTCGCGGTTCAGGCAGGTGACGGGAAAGGATTGCAGGATGTGGTACTCGATCCGGGTATTGGTGTAGGCGTTGGTCATGACGGCGGTCCTTGTCAGGCGAAGGGGTGGTCGATCAGGGGAACGATTTGCAGCAGGCCGCAGCCGAACGCGCGAGCGCGGCCGATGCCCTGGGCGAAGGCGAGCCGGAAACGGCTCCGGTCGGTAACGACGAGCAGGCCCTGCACATGGGCCTGGGCGATGGTGACCGGGTGCTGGTGCTTGTCGGCGAAACGCAGCACCTCGATGCGCTCGACCTGCAGGCGTTCGGCATCGACCCGGAAGCCCCAGCTGCTTTGCGCCCGCTCGCAAAACCACTGGCCGACGGCCTCGCGGCCCTTGACCGGCACCAGCTTGCCGCTGGCGTTGTCACGCCGGGTCGGGTTGACCAGCACCTTGAAGCGGTAGCGCTCATGCTCGAGGAATGCGGCCGAGATGGGCTTGCTGCGCACCTCGCCATACTCGCCGTCAAGGCAGGCCGCAGGCTCCCGGTTCGACAGCATCAGGATGCGTCGGCCCTGGAAGTCGCCGCCCTGGTCTGCATAGAGAATGCCGCTGGCCTGACCGGCCGACTTGTCGGCTTCGCTGCGCACATCGGCATAGAGGCTGTAGACGACCCGGTGCAGCGAGTAAGGATCGGTGATGCGCAGCGCCTGGACCGCGCGTCGGTCCAGATGCAACACGCTGGCGATCAGGGACGTGCTCATGCGCTCTCCTCGGCGGCCTGGCCATAGAAGTCCTGCGCCCAGCGCGCCTTGACCTGCTGGGGATCATGGGAAAAGCGCAGCAACTGCTGCAGCAGCCGCTGGTAGTCCAGGGGCTGGCCGGCCCTGCTGTCGATCAGGGAGAGCAGCGGGCGCAGCATTCGGCAAAGCTCGGCAATGCCGTCGCAGGCCAGCAGGCGTCGCAGGCGGGCCTTGGCCTGTTCGCTGTCGCGGCCGTCTTCGTAGCAGGCGGCGATGGCCCGGCCCAGGGACAGGCTGCCGTTGCTCTCTGCCTTGGCCTTGGCGATGACGCAGGCCACGGTGGCGAAGGGCAGGCGCTGCTCTTCCCGGTCCAGCTCGATGCCGAAGGCGGCCAGCAGCTCCCAACTCTGGTATTCGGTAGTCGGGTTGTCCGCCCGGCGCAGCCTGGCGGCCAGGCCCTTGTCCTGCCGGCACAGCTCGATCACCCGGGATACGAATCGCTCGGCCCTGCTTGGCTGCCGCGCGGGTGTGGATGCATCCATCCTGGTCAAACCTCCTGTTGCAGATATTTGGCGGTGCTGGGCCGGCACTTGGCCCAGGCATCCAGTTGCCGCGCGGTTTCCCGCGGGCAGAAGCGGTCGTAGGCCTGCTGGACGTAACGGGCGAAGCGGCGGCGCAATTCCTGGCGCTGCCGGCGGCCTTCTTCGTCGGGCTCGCAGGCGTCGACCAGGGCCTGGAAGTCCCGCTCGCAGAGTTGCCAGAACAGATGGGTGGCCACTTTTGCTACTTTGCCGGCGTACGTATTTGCTTCTTTCTTCCCGTTATCAGCTTTCAGCTCTTTGAAGTAGTGGAAGACGCTACTCCAAAGCTGATCGGCCAGTTTCTCAATCCCATCCATTTCAAATTTCAATTGACCAAACCAAGAGGCGCCAAGAGAGCTGCTGTGAAGCCAAATTTGGGACTCGACAAAATCATCGTTACCGGCCGCATACTGCTCACCAGAATTACTGGTGACACGCAAACCGCCCGACCAGAAAGCAAAGGTCTCAGTTACATCCCGGGCGCGATTCAATCCAGCGCGAATTTGCAAACATTGAAAACTCTGGCCGCCATCCAACTCAAGGAAACCAAGCAAGGACGTAAGCTCGCGCCAGGGACGTTTTTCCGGGTCAACCCACAAGGCTTTTGGGTCTTTCCCTGAGTAATTAACCGCCACCGAAGGGTCGGCAATGCCCTCCTTGTAGCTGGCATGGGCAAGCCCTTCGGAGTAATGCAAGCCATCCTCCGTCAGCAGGCAGAAACGACACAGTGGTACCAACCGTCCCTGCAAGGATTGCTTGAGTGACTGGGCTACGGCGCAATCTTCACCTTCAGGCATTTGCTCCCAGGGAGCGGTGCCAAGTCTTTGGGGGAACAGATTGCTTTGCTCAATCTGCTTGGCCGTGAGCAAATTCAACCAAAGCGTTTGCCATAGGCTTTCGCTGATTAAAAAGTTATGTAGCACCCCTCCAAACTTGTTCGTTTGCCCAACTGCAGGACCAGGCTTGCCAGATGCTGTCTTGCCTTGATAGCCAGGGCTTAAGGTCACACTGTTGTCCGTTTTCTTGCCTCCCAACGCGAAGGCCATCAGGCAGACCAGCAACACCGCCTTTTCCCCATCGTCCAGCGGCCGTTGCACCTGGATCTGGCTGAGCACCGTAGTATTACCAGTGGAGACTTCCGGTAGTACTACGCCGTAATCCTGAATTTTGGCTGCCGAGATCGCCGGCATCTGCAGAAACGGCCGCTCGCCGTACAGATAAAAGCGCTCGTGCCAGCGCTGCAGATAATCCCGGCAACGCACGGCCAGGCCCTGCCAGCCCAATGCCCGCCATGCCTCTTCGTCCTCCGGCGTGCAGGCCGCCTGGGCGATGGCCAGGAGCAGCTTGGTCAGAGCGATCTTCTGCACCGGATTGCCGCCGAGGGCCCGGTATTCGGGCTGGCCGAACACGTCCTTGAGGCTGACCCGACCCACATCGGCGACGGGTATCCAGGGTTCGTCGATCAGATTGAAGCGGTTTTCCATGCCTTGCATCCACAGTCTTTCAGCAGTCGGTAGCCCAGGTCGTCCCGGTAGCCGAGGCTATGCCTGTCGTGCATCCTGGCGCCCTGCAGCCCGTGCAGCTCGCCGCTTTCGTCCAGCAGCGCCACGCGCAGCAGTGCTTCGTCGTCTCCGGGGCGGCCGAGGTAGAAGCAGTGCTGGAAACCGAGCTTGCGCAGAGTGTCCAGCGGTACCGGCAGGGGAGCGTCGGCCAGGCGGACCTTGACCACCTGGCGCATGAGCAGCGCGGCCAGACGGCGCCATTCGCGCTTGTTCAGGCGATGCTGCTGCCAGGGCAGGAGCACCTGTTCGCCATTCAGCAGGGTCAGTCGGCTGGCCTGCTGCTCGGACAGGGGCAGCAGGTTGCGCAGCAGCAGCGCCTCGCCGCTTTCGGTTTCGCTGTAGCGGGTCTGCGCCTTGCTTTCCGGCAGGGTGACGCCGTCCTCGGCCAGGGCAACCCGGGCCAGTTGGCGCAGGGCCTGCCGGCCCTGGCTGCGGCGCGAGCCTTCTTCCAGCTCGTGCAGCCAGCGCGCCATGGCCCCGGTTTCCGGCCGTGCCGCATAGGTGGCCTCGATCAGCGCGCGGATATCCCCCGGCAGGTCCAGCTGGTTGCGTCCTTCCCAGACTTCGAGGCTGCGGCACAGCACATAGGGGCTGTACACCGCCGCCGTGGCACCGAAGACCTGTTGCGGTGTCTCGATGGCTGCCTGCGGATCGGGCGCCAGCAGCCAGGCCTCGCAGCAGGCGCCAGCCGCGCGCGGGGTATCGGCATGCCGCCACAAACGCCCCATCCGCTGCAGCAGCATGTCGGTTGGGGCGAAGCGGCTGACCAGGAAGTCGGCGTCGATGTCCAGCGACTGCTCCAGTACCTGGGTGCCAATCAGAATCCGCCCCTGTCGCCGGCGTTCGGACCAGCCGTCCTTGCCGAACAGGCCGACCCAGTGCGCCTCCAGGCGCTGGCGGTCGTCCGCGGTGAAGCGCGAATGCAGGAGGCCGCAGGCGACGCCCAATTCGCCGGCACGGGCGGCCAGGTCCAGATAGCGCTCCTGGGCTTCGGCCACGCTGTTCTCGATCCACAGCACCTGCTGACCGGCCTGCGCGCGTTCGAGCGCCTCGTTCAGGGCTGGAGCCGCCTCCCTTTCCAGCCTAAGCACAACCCGCTGCCGGTCGCTCACGGGCACCGCCACTTCGACAGGCGCTCCGCCGGCCGGGACGGCGGTGATCAGCGGGTAGTCGGCGGAGGCGACACTGCAGTCGAGCAACTGGCCGCGCCGTTCCCTGTTCAGGGTGGCGCTCAGCACGATCACCGTGCAGTGCAACTGGCGCAGCAGATCCACCAGGGCGTCGAGCAGCGTGCCGGTATAGGCGTCGTAGGTGTGGATCTCGTCGAGGATGACCACCTTGCCGGCCAGGCCGAAGGCGCGCACGAAGCCATGCCTGACGTTCATCGCTGCCATCAGAGCCTGGTCGAGCGTGCCGACCGCGAAGGGCGCCAGCAGGCCCCGCTTGCCCTGTTGGAACCAGGAGCCGCCGGGGCGGCCCTCCTCCCCCATCTCGGTTTCCAGCAGCCAGGCATTGGCGTGCAGCAGCAGGGAGCGGTGCATGCAATCGTCCGCCAGGATGCCGTGCAGGAGTTTGTCTCCATGCAAAAACTTGCTGAAACGCTCGTGAATCTTGTTGGAGGTGAGCTGGGTCGGCAGGGCGAAGTAGATACCGCAGGCCTGGCCGCGCTCCAAGATCCGGTAGGCCGCGTACAGGGCCGCTTCAGTCTTGCCCAGCCCCATGGGTGCCTCCAGCACGTACACGCCCGGCGTGGCTACCTGCTCAATCAGCTGTCGCTGCGCCGAGCGCGGGGCGAAGCCGAAGACCTGCTCGAAACTCAGGCCGGGCTTCACCGCCGGGGGCACGAAGCCTGCCGCATCGAGTGCCTGTGCGATCCTGGGCTGCCATTCCAGGACCGGATCTTCGAAGAACTCGCCGGAGCCGATCCAGTCGGCCACCGAGGTCAGTCCGGCCAGCAGCCTGGCCTGGGCGGCCGAGCCCACCGTCGGCCAGTCAGTTTGCAGCGCCTCTTTGAGCGCCGCGATCAGGCGCTCGCGCTCCTGCTGCCAGGCCGCTCCGCCGAAGACCTCGTCCGCGGCGCGACGTCCGGCCACCGGAGGCGAAAAGCCATGGTGCTGGCCGAGGATTTCGGGCACGAACGCCGGAGCCCCGGCGGCGACCGCGGCCAGCTGGCTGACTCCGGGATGACCGCCCCAGCGGGCTTCCAGCGCGGGATCGATTCCGGTCAGGGCAGGCAAGCCTTCGCTGGGGTCGCAGGCGCGCCGCAGCTTTTCGTAGAAGGTCGGACTGACCTTGCCGATGTCGTGGCCCGCCGCCGCGAGAGGAGAGCCCTCGGGAAACAGGATCGTCCTCAGGCTGGGCGGATAGCGGGAAACGATCGCCCGGGCGATCTCGCCCACGATTTGGCAATGGTTGAAAACGCTCCTGCCGGCAAGCGTTCTGCCGTCGGGTGTCAGGAAGGTTTTTGCGGGACATGAATCGAAGCTGACGGCAGCACTGCCAGCCAAAGCGTTTCCCTGCTTGCGTCGCCACATGGGTTTATTTCCAAGGCCTCAGGGCCAGCATGCATTCCCTTGCATCACGCCGGAGCAAGCGAAACGTCCTGTGCGCTTTCGGCAAATTCGATAGCAATTTGCCAATACTAACCATACGTTCCGCAAGGAAATAACCCTGTGCAGAAAAACAGGTAAAGCTTTCAGGCCGGTTCGGTCCGGGAGAGTCGTGCCTATCCTTGTCTCAGGAATGGCGCGCAGAGTCTGTCGTCGGGGGCAAAGCGGCCCGGTCGGGCGAACGGCTTCGCCCGACCTACAGCGCCTCCAGCTTGGCGTAGCCGAGCATCAGCCACTTGCTGCCTTCGCTCTCGAAGTTCACCTGCACCCGCGCCTGGGCGCCGGCGCCCTCGAAGTTGAGGATGGTGCCCTCGCCGAACAGCGTGTGGCGCACGCGCTGGCCGAGGACGAAGGGGGTGTCCGGCACGGCTGCGCCGGCGAACATCGCGCTGCTGTCCGGGCGGGCGCCGAAGGAGCGGCTGACGCTGTTGGACAGGCGCACCTCGCGGATCAGCGCCGGGGGAAGCTCGCGGACGAAGCGCGAGATCTTGTTGTAGGTCTCGCTGCCGTACAGCCGGCGGGTCTCGGCATAGCTCACCACCAGGCGCTGCATGGCGCGGGTGATGCCGACGTAGGCCAGGCGGCGCTCCTCCTCCAGGCGGCCGGGTTCCTCCAGGCTCATCTTGTGCGGGAACAGGCCCTCCTCCATGCCGACCAGGAACACCTGCGGGAACTCCAGGCCCTTGGCGCTGTGCAGGGTCATCAGCTGCACGCTGTCTTCGAAGTCGCCGGCCTGCTGGTCGCCGGCCTCCAGCGAGGCATGGTCGAGGAAGGCCGCCAGCGGCGACTGAGCGTCCTCGTCCTCGTAGTGCTCGAAGGCGCGGGCGGCGCTGACCAGTTCCTCGAGGTTCTCCACCCGCGCCTGGGCCTTCTCGCCCTTCTCCGCGCCGTGGTAGGCGCGCAGTCCGGAGTCCTCGATCACCACCTGGGTCATCAGCGGCAGCGGCATCTGCTCGACCTTCAGGGCCAGGGTATCGATCAGCTCGACGAAGGCGTTCAGCGCGCCGGCGGCACGGCCGCTCACCAGCTTGCTGCCGACCGCCTGGTGCAGCGCGGCCCACAGCGAGAGGTTCGCCTCGCGGGCCAGCTGGCGCAGGGTCTCGACGGTCTTCTCGCCGATCCCCCGGGCCGGCAGGTTGATGATCCGCTCCAGCGCCGCGTCGTTGCCGCGCTGGTGGAGCACCCGCAGGTAGGCCATGGCATTCTTGATCTCGGCGCGCTCGAAGAAGCGCTGGCCGCCGTAGATGCGGTACGGGATCTTCTCCCGCAGCAGCGCCTCCTCGAGCACCCGCGACTGGGCGTTGGAGCGGTAGAGGATGGCGATCTCGTTATGTGCCAGGCCGCCCTTGAGCGCCTGCCCGACGCTGTCCACCACGTAGCGCGCCTCGTCGTGCTCGTTGTAGGCGGCGTAGAGGCCGATGGGCTCGCCGTCCTCGCCCTCAGTCCAGAGCTCCTTGCCGAGCCGGCCCTGGTTGTTGGCGATCAGCGCGTTGGCGGCCTTGAGAATGCTGCCGGTAGAGCGGTAGTTCTGCTCCAGGCGGATGGTTTCGGCGGCGGGAAAGTCGCGGGAGAACTGCTGGATGTTCTCGATCCGCGCGCCGCGCCAGCCATAGATCGACTGGTCGTCGTCGCCGACCGCCATCAGGCTGGCGCCGTCCTTCGCCAGGTGCCGCAGCCAGGCGTACTGCACGGCATTGGTGTCCTGGAACTCGTCCACCAGCACATGCCGGAAGCGCCGCTGGTAGTGTTCCAGGAGGCCCGGCCGGTCGCGCCACAGGTCGAGGGCGCGCAGCAGCAGCTCGGCGAAGTCGATCACCCCGGCGCGGGCGCAGGCCGCCTCGTAGGCCTCGTAGATCTTCACCTGGGTGGCGAGGAACAGGTCGCCGCCCGGCTGGATGTGCTGCGGGCGCAGGCCCTCGTCCTTCTTCGCGTTGATGAACCACTGCGCCTGGCGTGCCGGCCAGCGCTGCTCATCGAGGCCCAGTTCGCGGATCACCCGCTTGACCAGCCGCTGCTGGTCGTCTGAGTCGAGGATCTGGAAGTTCTCGGCCAGGCCGGCCTCCTGCCAGTGGGCGCGCAGCAGGCGATGGGCCAGGCCGTGGAAGGTGCCGACCCACATGCCCATCGGGCTGTGGCCGAGCAACTGCTCGATGCGCGAGCGCATTTCGGCGGCGGCCTTGTTGGTGAAGGTCACCGCGAGAATCGAATGGGGCGAGGCGCTCTCCACCTCGATCAGCCAGGCGATGCGGTGCACCAGCACGCGGGTCTTGCCCGAGCCGGCACCGGCCAGCACCAGATGCGGGCCGAGCGGCGCGGCCACGGCTTGGCGCTGGGCGGCATTGAGGGTACTTAGTAGAAAGGATAGGTCTTCGCGCATCGCGGCATTCTAGCGGCGGCGGCAAAGACGGGGCAAACTCGGGGTGTCTTGCCGATGCTACACGCCAAGGTAGATCCTCGTGATCGCCCGTCTTGGGACCGGATACTTATAACTAATAATTATGGATATGAACTTTCTCTTCCCCCCCAATGTCATGCCACCAGCCATCGAGCCGGAGAGCATCAGGGAGCGTTACGGCATGCAGATGGAGGCGGCCCTGAACCGTCGGCTGTATCGTGCCGCTCCCCTGCCGATCGTGCTGATGCTGAGCGGTGGCCTGAGCTGCGTGTTTCTGCTCTGGGAGCAGCAGGGTCTGGCCACGCTGGCCTGGCTGTCGATCTGGCTGGGTCTGCTGATCGGCTTGAGCCTGTGGCGGATCCTGGCCTTCCACCGTGCCCCGGCGGAGCGCCAGGCCGATGTGGGCTGGCGGCGCAGCTTCCTGCTCG
The DNA here is from genome assembly GCF_054779355.1 of Azotobacter armeniacus. NCBI lineage: Bacteria > Pseudomonadati > Pseudomonadota > Gammaproteobacteria > Pseudomonadales > Pseudomonadaceae > Azotobacter > Azotobacter armeniacus. The sequence goes on along the minus strand of NZ_BAAGYK010000165.1, from coordinate 56,565 downwards.
GCGCTGCGGTCTCGGGAGCGACCCTGACCCAGATCGGCATCTTCCTCATGCCGCTGGCCACGCCGTTGCAGCAGGCGCTGATCCATGGCCTGCTGGCGGCGGCGACCATCTGCGCCAGCATGGCCTATGCGGCCAGCCTGGGCGCCTTCCTCGCCTTCGCCCTGCCCGCCCTGCTGCCGTCCAGCCTGTATCTGCTCAGCCTCGACCACAGTCCGCTGCAGGGCTGGGGCATCCTCGGTCTGATCCTGCTGGCGGCCCTCGTGCTCAGTGCCTGGCAGATCAACCGGGCGACCCGCCGCAACCTGTTGCAGCGCTTCCAGAACCGCTCGCTGCTGGAGTTCGAGAAGCAGGCATGGCGGGCCACCGCCCGGCTGAACGATGAGCTCGCCCGCGAGGTGCAGCTGCGCCGGCAGGTCGAGGAGGAATTGCGCAGCGCGCAGCGGGCGCTGGAGGAGCGGGTCAACGAGCGCACCCGGGCGCTCACCGCCAGCGAGCAGGCGCGCCGCGAGGAAAAGGCGCTGCGCTGCTATCTTTCCAGCCATGACCCGATGACCGGTTTGGCCAACCGCAGCCAGCTGTTGCGCCGTCTGAAGATCCTGGCCAGACGCCCGCGCGCGGCTGGCCGCGAGCTGGTGTTGCTGCATTTCAACCTGGACCGCTTCAAGCGGCTCAACGAGAGCCTCGGCCACCAGGTGGCCGACGAAATCATCTGCGAGCTGGCCCGGCGCCTCGGCGGCAGTCTGCGCCAGGCCGACACCGTTGCGCGGATCGCCGTCGACGAATTCGCCGTGCTCCTGGAAAGCGACAAAAGCCTGGAGGAGTTCGAGCAGCTCGGGCGCCGCCTGCTCACCCTGCTGCGCCACGGTGTGTCGGTGGGCGAGCACGAGGTGGTGATCAGCACCTCGCTGGGTATCGGCCTGCTGTCCGCGGCCGGCGGTGATCCGGCAACGCTACTCTGCCAGGCAGACATGGCCATGCGCCATGCCAAGCAGTTCGGCAGCAACACCGTGCAGTTCTACCGTGACAGCCTGCAGAGCAGCAGTCGCGAACGCCTGCTGCTCGAGGCGCAGCTGGACAAGGCGCTGGTACGTGGCGAGCTGGAGGTGTTCTATCAGCCGAAGCTGAATTTCGCGGCGAATCGCCTGCAGGGCGCCGAGGCGCTGGTGCGCTGGCGCCATCCGCAGCGTGGTCTGGTGTCGCCGGCCCAGTTCATTCCCTTGGCCGAGGAAACCGGGCAGATCGATGCCATCGGCGATTTCGTCCTGCGCGAGGCCTGCGCCCAGGCGCGTGCCTGGCAGCAGTCGGGGATCGCCGAGATGCGCGTATCTGTGAACATTTCCATGGGCCAGCTGCGCCAGAGCGATTTTGTCGCCCGGGTCGGTGCCGTGCTGGCCCTGACCGGCCTGCCGGCGCACCTGCTGGAGCTGGAGCTGACCGAAAGCCAGCTGTCGGATGACGTCGAACATTTGGCCAGGATCTTTGGTCAGCTGCGCGAGCTGGGCGTGCGCCTGGCGATCGACGATTTCGGCACCGGTTATTCGTCGCTCGGCTACCTCAAGCACCTGCCGGTGAATGTGGTGAAGATCGACCAGACCTTCATCCGCAGCCTGGATTGCTCCGGTCAGGGCGGCGATGCGGCGATCACCCGGGCGATCATCGTCATGGCCCACAGCCTCGGGCTGGAGGTGGTCGCCGAAGGGGTCGAGGAGCCGGCACAGCTGGAGTTCCTGCGCGAGCACGGCTGCGACGAGATCCAGGGCTACCTGATTGGCCGGCCGGTGGCAGCGGCGGCCCTGGCGAACCAGCTGCGCGAGCAGACCGCACAGCAGGCCTGCGCGATGAGCGACTGAGACGAGCCTGCCAGTGCCTGGATAGGCACATCGACTCCCTCGAGCGGATGCATAAGGAGGTCGCCACATGGCAGCAACGCTGCAACCACCTCGATGCCAAGATCAACTGGCAGTTCACCACCCAGGTGCGAGGGCCAAGCTGCGCAGCTTATATCCCTGGATTGAGGTGTGTTGAGGCCCTAAGTATTTTCACCGTGCTCAAGCTCACCTTGTTGAGCCGGCTGAGATACTGGCATGTATGGATTTCTCTCCTTTCCCATGCATGGGAGGGGGTCTGCAGGCACGGGAGGTGGAGCACGAGTGGCTTTTCCAGAGCAACAGCCTCAAGGGTAAGCGCGTGCTGTCGCTATGGCGGCTGGGACTGGAGTATGTACGCACTTATGCGGGAGACATTTCCGTGGAGAGGCTGCGGGACCTGGAGCTGGCCCTGCGGCGGGAGGTCCACCGGCAAGCGCAGGAGCTGGGGTGATTTTGTGGGGATCACTCAGCCCCAGAGGGTTTCTGGCACTCTCGCTATGCGGTCGGCCTGCTCGTTATCGGAGCGGTGGCAGGTTATTTCCTTATTACCGAACACACTGCGCATGTTCAGGGGGCGTTGCCGTATCTGTGTTTCTCTCCTGCCCCTTGATGCATCTGTTCATGCACCATGGCCATGGCGAAAATCACAAGTGCCGGGCAAACAGGGAAAACCCTCATGGACCACACTGAACCGGCCTATGGATGGAAGATCATTCGCTCTTGCCGTCCCCCTCGGACTTGCCGTCTTGGCCCTGCTTCATCTGCATTTGCTCCTGGTGCTTCATCCGTATCTCCTTCTCCTGCTGCATCTCCTTCTCCTGCTGCATCCGTCTCTGCTTCTGCCTATGTTGTTCCTGGTATATCACGTTGTTACCGCCGGACCGCCCCATGTTGTACTGCTCCCCCTCCTGGCGCGCGGGCAGTTGCAGGGGGACGCCCAGGACCACGGCCAGGGAGCCGGCCAGCAGAGTCTTGCGTTTCGGGAAGTTACTCATGTTTCCTCCTCATGGATTGGCGCGAAGCGACGGCATTCGGGGAAAGCCGGCTATACCGCCAAGATAAAAATAGTTGCTCTATCGGTTTGCTCTAATCTGCCATGCCGAAAAGCAGGCTTCGATTCTGAGTGATCCCCAAAAATTTTCCAGAAAAATCAAAGAGGTAGGGCTTGAAGAGGCCTGCATGGGCGGGCACGTTGGTTGTCGCCAAACGCCTGTTCGGCAACCGCCAGCTGCAGGCCGAGCGGGGGTTGTTCTACCGGGTCATGCGCCGTGCCCGGCTGGGCTCGCTCCGGCATCCGTTGCTCCTGGTGGACGGGTCGCCGATCGATGCCGCCGGCAAGCGGTTCCTGCTGCGCGCCGCGATCCCGCTGGCCGGACGCTCGCTGCCGGTCTGCGAAGTCGTCCACCCGCGCGAGGGCTGCCCGCGTTGCCAGCGGCGCCTGCTCGAGGCGCTCGCGGCGATGTTGCCGGCCGACTGCAGGCCCGTCCTGGTCACCGCTGCCGGCTTCCGGCGGCCCTGGTTCCAGGCCGTCGAAGCCCGGGGCTGGCAGGACGTCGGCCGCGTGCGCAACCGCGACCTGTGCCGGCTCGACGAGCGGCCCTGCAGCCGGTGAAGGGCCTGTATGCCCTGGCCTCGGCGTCGCCGAAACGGCTCGGTTGCCTCGAGATGACGCGCTCGGCGCCCTGGTCCACCCAACTCTACGCGGTGAAGCATGCGCCGCGGGGGCGCCAGCACCGGCGCGTCACCGGAACCCTGGCCCGGGACAAGCGCAGTCGGCAAAGCGCGCCCTGGCTGCTGGCCAGCAACCTGCCCGAGGAGCAGTGGAATGCCGCGCAGGTCGTGGCGATCTACCAGCGGCGCATGCAGGTCGAGGAAGGCTTCCTCGACCTGAAGAGCCATCGGCTGGGGTTTGGCCTGGGGCTGCATCGAAGCCGCTGCCCGCGGCGCATCGAGATCCTGCTGCTGATTGCCGTGCTGGCCAGCTACGCGCTGTGCCTGCTGGGTCTGCAGGCCCGGGAGGCGGGACACGAGCGGCGTTTCCAGAGCAACAGCCTCAAGGGTAAGCGCGTGCTGTCGCTATGGCGGCTGGGACTGGAGTATGTACGCACTTATGCGGGAGACATTTCCGTGGAGAGGCTGCGGGACCTGGAGCTGGCCCTGCGGCGGGAGGTCCACCGGCAAGCGCAGGAGCTGGGGTGATTTTGTGGGGATCACGCAGGGCCAGAGCTTGTCCCGGCGCCGCTTGGGTGACAACGCCGCAATCGCGGCAAGCAGAGCATCGGGAAGGTCACTCTGCGCCGAGGTCACTCGTATCGGCAGTCCGATCCGGCTCGAAGAGAGGCAGTTCGGGCAATTCCGCGAGCTGGTAAGTGCTCGAAGAAAAATAATCCGATATTTTCCCCTGCATTGCCCGTGCAAGCCTCTGAAATACAGGGGTTGGCCTGGTTCGAAACAGCAGAAAATCCGGGAAAATTTTGTTCGAGTACTTAATTAGGAGGGAGTTGCAAGCCCGAGTCATCCCGGGCTTGCATACATGTGGAGTTAAAGTTTGATAAAACGGATAGCGGCACCACCGCCAGGCTTCAGATCCAGGCTGAGCACAGTATCTCGACTAACGGTCTGGGAAACGATTTCGATCGCCTCGGGATTATCGCGCCAATCCGCGTTGGCAGCGTCGCGGTAGATCTCGGCGCGGTATTGTGCAGCCGGCTCCAGGAACGATAGATCCACCGGCAACATTCTCGCGTCTTCATTTGTAATCGCGCCCAAGTACCAATCGCTGCTGTGTTTATCCTGACGCGCCATAATCAAGTACTGCCCGATCTCACCGGCGAGCGTTTTACTGTCTGACCAGTCCGTTGGTACATCATCGATAAATTTGAAGGCAGGTTTACCCTCATAATTTTCTGGCAGGTCTGCTGCCATTTGCAATGGGCTGTAGATAGTGACATACAGCGCCAACTGCTTGGCCAAGGTGGTGGGCACGCGGTTGTTGGGTCGATGCTTTTTGTAGTCGAAATTGAAAATACCCGGGGTAAAGTCGGTAGGGCCAGACAGACCGCGGGTAAATGGAATAATCACCGTGTGATTTGGCAGGTTGCCTGTATCGGGGCTACCGCCGTTGTACTCCATACCGCGCACGCACTCGCGTGTCATCAGGTTGGGGTAGGTACGACGCAGCCCAGTATCTTTAACGGTTTCGTGCGCATTCACCATGATGTTGTACTTGGCTGCCGTCTCGACAACTTTCTGGAAGTGGCGCACCATAAATTGCCCATGATGCCATTCCTTGCCATCCAAGCGAGTACCTACATAGCCCATCTTCACAGATTGAATCCCCTGCTTTTTATAATAGGCAAAAGCTCGCTCCATCTGCTCTTCATAATGTGCTATGCCTGCTGCCGTTTCATGATGGCCAATCAAGCGCAAACCCTTTGACTGGGCATACTCGGTCGCGGCGTCAATATCGAAGCCGACCACAGGCTCATCAAACACAAAGGTTGGTTTGCGATGCCACCACTCGCCTTCCCAGCCCTTATTCCAGCCTTCGACCAGCACGCCGTCGATATCATGTTTGGCGGCAAAATCTATATACTGCTTGACGCGCTCTGTAGTCGCACCTTGATCCTCGCCAGGACTCCACGACTTGTTACCGATGTGCATCTCCCACCAAACACCCATGTATTTGCCCGGCTTCACATAGGATGAAACGTCACCGAGCTTGTTCGGCTCGTTCAGATTCAACACCAAATCAGAGTTGAGCAAATCAGCAGCGCTATCAGCGATTTGAATCGTGCGCCATGGTGTTTTCAGCGGTGTTTGCGCATAGACACGGGTTCCATCAGCCCAAGGAACCAAATCCGCCTTGAGCGTGATGTGATTGTCGGTGATATTGCGCAGGGTCATGGAAGCGTAGTCGATGAGCGCTGCTTCGTGCACAGCGATAGCTACATTATCCTCGACTCCAGTTAAGGTTAACGGTGTATGCGCCACATCGATACTGCTGAGTGCGGAATTTAGATATTGATACTCGTAGCGTTGATCACGGTATGCAGGAATCCACCAGGCATTGAAATTCTGCGCAAAGGCAAATTCAGTTAACTCATCCTCAATGGAAAATTTATCCAGCTGTTCTTGCTTGGGTATGATATATCGGAAACCAACACCATCATCAAAAGCGCGAAAAACCAATTCAAACTTGCGCTTTAGCCCTGTTTTTTCAGCCAAGTAGAAGTGTAGCTCATTGTGCTCGTCGCTCACGGTGGCACGCTCGCCCCAGACTGGTTGCCACTGCTTTCGCACTGTCTCCTTGTCTGCTTTTACAAGCTCCAAATCACCCGCCAGGTCGGGCTGGCCCTTTATCGCAAAGCCAAGTTTGGAGGGCTTGATAATAACCTTATCCTTAAAGCTGATGGAGTACTCCAGGCCAGCAGGCTGATTATTCACACTCACCCGAATACGACCATCCGGCGACAACAATTGCTGCTGATCAATCTGTTCGGCAAAGGCACCAAACGTAGTGGATAACAAGAAAAATGCTAACAGCTTATGGCGTGAAAACATCTGGACTTCCTATTGTTGACATTATTGGTGGTAACATGCCTGCTTCCTTGCGCATTGCTCTCCCCGGCAGGAACTCAATCTCGGAGCCGAAACAGTTCCTCAAATAAAATTTGTAACCCGAGCATCGGAAATCTAGCTTGTAAATTATGGATGACTTTACTAACGGATGCTCCATTGCTCTTCTTTCTGGAACAGAGCGAAAGCATGTGAATAACTCTAGACGGGAAGCTAGAAGTGAAATTTCTCATAACTCTGCAAGCCTTGGTAGGTAAAGCCATGGAAACCTCGACGAGGAAACAGCGCTTTCAGCTTCAGGGTCTATATTTATCACAAGCCTGATCTGTCGCCGTTTCTTGTTGTTTTTGAACTTTGCCGGCCATAGAGACCTTGATAAAGCTGTGGCTATCAAAATTCTGCGCCCGCTAGGTTAACGTTAACTTAGCACTTGCAGTTTTGTTTGCCAACCCGTTTTCATAGGGCAACCGTGCCAGACTTGCTTCCTGAGTACGAAAAAGGACAACCATGCCACACTGCAGAGTCGTGGCACCACAAATTGAACTTGTGTTGTGCACGGCTAGAACCAGGTTTCCATTTGCACCCCGAGCTGCCAAACTCCACCGGATTTGAAGCCTTTCTGACCGAAATCGTCTTTTGTACTGAAGTTGTCGAGATCCTTGTCCCAGTTCATGTAGGTGGCGAACAGACGCAATTCGGGACGAGTAAAGAACTCTCCGATTTCCGCTTTGAAGGTCGGCGCGAAAGTGAACTTCCAAAAATCGCCGTCGGCCGTTTGTCGACCATCGTAGCCGCGCGCATCAAGATCCATCGTCTGCCAGGTAAACTCGTAGAGCATCTCGAAGTTGCTGGTCAGCTCATGGGCCAGCCGCACGTTGAAAGTCAAGTAGCGATAGTCGTCGTCAGGTACATAGCGATCCTTGCTGTGCTCGGCAATCAGGGCAGGGGCGATGCGCCAATCGTCGCCCAGACGGGTATGGCCATAAATCGCCAAGCGTAACGTCTGAGCATCATCGAGCAACTCGCCGTCACCACCAATGGTATTGACTTCCCCTCCTAGACCTTTGCCATACAACAGCGCAGTCTTGAAGAATCCTTCACCACCGAAAAAGTCCGGCCGATGATAGGCGAACATGCCGTGCCAACCCTTTTCGGCAGGGCTGAACCCTGCCTTGTTCACCCGGCTATCCTCGTCGGACTCTTTCCTCTTCTCACCGTTCAGCTTGTCATTATTCTGGCCCGAAGAAATCGCGCTCAGCATGAGCTGCCAGCGATCATCATCGAAATACTGGTTGAGGGTGGCGACATAAGTCCTGATGTCCTTGTTCGTCTCCGTACCGAAGTCGCCGTAGGAGCGACTCATCAGCGAGGCATTGAGGCGCCAGCCGTCGGTGGGCCGCACGTCATAGATACCACCGCCGGTTCCGGCCAGGAAAACAATGCCCCGGTCGAGCCAGTGGATGTCGTAATTGTCCCGATCGAAGCGCTTGCCGGCCCATATGGTGGCGTCGCGCAGCATGGGAATATCCTGGAACGACGCCAAATGGCTGAGTTCGGCATATACCTGGCGAACGTTGAGCGAGCTTTCACCCGAGGTCCAGTCGTTGGGCGTTTCCAGGCCGTCGGCGATCGCAAACATGTACTTGGAGCGCGTGCCGTTTTCGGCCTGGGTTTCCTTCGAGAATTTCGCCTCTACGTACGTGTCGACCTCATTGCCAAGCCGGCCAACGGACCCACCTATCGAGCCGGCGGGGGTTACGTTGGGGCCACCACGACCGGCGCCGCTCCCATCGGTCATCATGCCGGAACGGGCATACGCGCCAAAGGAGAAGCCTTCCGTCAAGTCCTCGATCGAATCAACCGAAGACGCAAGTGTCGAGGTGCGGCTCTCCAGGGACTGCTGGCGTGCTTCAATCTGGGCGACTCGCTCGCTGATCGACAATTGTAATTGTGTGGGCAGCGAGGAATTAACGGCGAACTGCCGGTTGAGCCGCTCGACCTCCATGCGCAATCGAGCGGCATCGGTTTCAGCTGCCGCCGCCCGCATCTCGGCGGCGGCGGTTCTAGCCTCGAGCCGGGCGAGACGCTCCTCGACGCTCAGCGCCGGTGCGGCAAGAAGGTGGGTAGAGAAAAAAAGCAGGGAAAAGCCGGCCCAAGGCCGACAGGCCGCAGAATGCATGGGTAAACCTCTTGTTCTTGTAGTAGGTATTTCAGGACGCCGTCGAACCGGCCGTTCCCTCGCACGCTGCGGGCGACCCGGAAGGCCCGGATCGGCAGAATTCCCGCTGGCGCGACGGGCAACGGAAAGCGGCCCTTCGAGACGTCCTCAACGCCTGCTCACGCTCCCCCGATCAAACGATTACGCTTGACAGCAAGCTGGTGGGAGTAGCGTAATACGCCTTGATGTTAACGTTACCCCCAATAAAAACAAGAGGTTTGTTCCATGCATCTCCCGTTCAAACGCGAGTACTGGCTGGTCAGTGGTCTGCTGTTCTTCTTCTTCTTCGCCTGGTCGTCGAGCTATTCGCTGTTCTCGATCTGGCTGCACCGGGTCATCGGCCTGAGCGGCACGGAAACCGGCTTCATCTTCGCCGCCAACGCCATCGCCGCGCTGCTCATCCAGCCGTTCTACGGCGCCCTGCAGGATCGCCTGGGCCTGTCCCGGAAACTGCTGGTCTGGATCGGCGTGCTGCTCGCCGCCGCCGCGCCCTTCGCGATCCACGTCTACGCCGGCCTGCTGGCCCACAACGTGGTGCTCGGCGCCCTGGTCGGCGCCGCCTTCCTGGCCTTCGCCATGCTCGCCGGCGTGGGCGTCATCGAGTCCTATACCGAGCGGCTGTCGCGGCATGCCGGCTTCGAGTTCGGCACCACCCGGATGTGGGGCTCGCTGGGCTGGGCGGCCGCGACGGGCGTGGTCGGCGTGGTGTTCAACATCGACCCGGACATCGCCTTCTACATGAGCAGCGCCGCCGGCCTGGCGTTCCTGCTGATCCTCTCCCGGCTGGACATGGACGCCTTCAGGAACCACGAGGCGCAGGCCAGCGAGTCCACGCCGGTACGCACCGCCGACATCCTGCAGCTGCTGCGCCTGCCGCGCTTCTGGGCGTTCAGCCTGTTCCTGACCGGGGTTGCCGGGGTCTACATGATCTACGAGCAGCAGTTTCCGGTGTACTTCGCCTCCTTCTTCCCCACCCCGGAGGAAGGCACCCGCGCCTACGGCTACCTGAACTCCTCGCAGGTGCTGGTCGAGGCCGTGCTCATGCTGTTCGCGCCCTGGGTGGTCGCCCGCACTGGCGCCAAATACGGCCTGCTGCTGGCCGGCACCATCATGTTCGTGCGCATCCTCGGCTCCGGGCTGGCCACCGAGGCCTGGACCGTCGCCGCCTGCAAGATGCTGCATGCCCTTGAGGTCCCGATCCTGCTGGTCGCGGTGTTCAAGTACATCTCCGTCAACTTCGATCCGCGGCTGTCGGCCACGCTCTACCTGGTCAGCTTCCAGTTCGCCCAGCAGCTGACCGCCATGCTGCTGTCGCCGGCCGTGGGCTACGGCTACGACAAGATCGGCTTCGCCAACGTTTACCTGCTGCTGGCCGGCCTGGTCGGCCTCTGCCTGCTGCTGTCCTGGTCGCTGCTGCGCGCCGACCCGTCGCGCAAGGCCTCCCGGGCGGCGGACAGCGCCCTGGAGCTGCCGGCCATCGCCCAGTCGGCCAACCACTACGAACCCTAGTGAGGAAAGGCCCCCGAAAAAGCCACTTCGCGTCATCCCCGTCCCGGCGGGGATGACGCCCGCTCAAGACCTTCCCACGCACCCTCAAGGATCACGACATGCCGGTTAACCTACTGGACGAAGCGCAGCGCGCCATCGAAACAACCCTGCCCGAGCGCGGCGACGACTACCGCCTCGGCTACCACCTATCGCCCCCCGCCGGCTGGATGAACGACCCGAACGGACTGGTGTATTTCCGCGGCGAGTACCACGTTTTCTACCAGCACCATCCGTATTCGCCCACGTGGGGACCGATGTACTGGGGGCATGCCAGGAGCGCGGACCTGGTCCACTGGGAACATCTGCCCATCGCCCTGGCGCCCGGAGATTCCCACGACCGGGACGGCTGCTTTTCCGGGTCGGCCGTCGTCGACGGCGACACCCTGTACCTGATCTACACCGGGCACCGCTGGCTGGGCGAGCCGGGCAATGACGAGCACGGCATGCACCAGGTCCAGTGCCTGGCCAGCAGCACGGACGGCATCACCTTCACCAAGCACGGGGTGGTGATCGAGGCGGCGCCGCATCCGGACATCATGCATTTCCGCGATCCCAAGGTCTGGCGGCGCGGCGAGCACTGGTGGATGGCGCTCGGCGCCCGCCAGGGGGACGATCCGCAACTGCTGCTCTATCGCTCCCGGGATCTGCGCCAGTGGGACTACCTTGGTTGCGCCTTGGAAGGCCGGCGGGAACTCGACGGTTACATGTGGGAGTGCCCGGACCTGCTCGAGCTGGAGGGGCGCGACGTCTTCCTGTTCTCGCCGCAGGGCCTGGAGCCCGACGGCTACGAGCGCTGGAACCTGTTCCAGAACGGCTACCGCCTGGGCCGGCTGGACGAGAGCGCGCGCTTCGTCGAAGCGACCGAGCTGCGCGAGATCGATCACGGCCACGATTTCTATGCGGCTCAGACCCTGCTGGCGCCGGACGGGCGCCGCCTGCTCTGGGCGTGGATGGACATGTGGAACAGCCCGATGCCGAGCCAGGCTCACCACTGGTGCGGCGCGCTGTCGTTGCCGCGCGAGCTGAGCCGCGACGGCGACCGGCTGCGCATGCGTCCGGCACGCGAGCTGACGGCGCTGCGCCAGTCCCGGCAAGCGCTGGCGATCGGCGCGGTCGAGGCCCAGAGCCGCAGACTCGAGGTGCGCGGCGCCCTGCTGGAATTGGAGCTCGAACTGGAACTGGCCGGCAGCACGGCTGAGCGCTTCGGTCTGGCCCTGCGCTGCAGCGACGACCAGCGGGAGCGGACCCTGCTGTATTTCGATGCCATGGCCAGGCGCCTGGTGCTCGACCGGCAGCACTCGGGAGCCGGCGTGAGCGGCGTGCGCAGCGTGCCGGTGGCGCCGGGGCAGACGCGGATCGCCCTGCGGATCTTCCTCGATCGCTCGTCCATTGAGGTGTTCGTCGACGATGGCGCTTACACGCTGAGCAGTCGCATCTATCCGCGCCCCGACAGCCTGGGGGTGAGCGCCTTCGCCATCAACGGGAGGGGGTTTTTCGGTGAAGGCTCGGTCTGGAGTCTGGCCGACCTCCAGCTTTGAACGAACCCCCATTGTGCCGCCCATGCCGTCTGCCGTCGTGTTGTCATGCTTTCACCGTGCATGACATCATGCACGGTGAAACAGGTAATGGCGCCCGCATATGGCTTCGGTTAAAGATGTCGCACGGTTGGCGGGGGTCTCCCCGATGACCGTGTCCAGAGCGATCAACAGTCCGGAAAAGCTGAATCAGGAAACCCTGACGAAAGTCCGTCGAGCCATCGAAACCCTGAACTACGTCCCCAGTCTTTCCGCCCGCAAGATCCGTGGCGGTCACTCCGGTGGCAAAACCATCGGCGTCTTCGCGCTCGACACGGCGACCACCCCCTTCGCCGTCGAAATGCTGCTCTCGCTGGAGCGCACCGCGCGGGAAAACGGCTGGAACGTCTTCATCCTCAACGTGTTCGAGATCCCGCCGAGCCAGCAGGCCATCGACCTGATGCTGTCGCACCGGCCGGACGGGATAGTGTTCAGCGCCATGCATCTGCGCGAACTGGAGATTCCCCCGGCGCTGCGCAGCAAGCCGCTGGTACTGAGTGGCTGCATGAGCACGGAGCCTGGGGTGGCCTGCTACGTGCCCGACGACGAGGACGGCCAGTACCGGGCCGTGCGCCAGGCGCTGCAGCGTGGCTACCGGCGCCCGCTGTGCATCAACCTGCCGCGCCACAGCCTGGCCTGGAAGTTTCGCCAGCAGGGGCTGTCGCGCGCCCTCGCAGAGGCCGGCATTCCCCTGGACAGCGTCCGGCAATATGACATATCGTTTGACGATGCCTACCAGGAAACGATTGCGGAGCTTGAGCGCCAGCTGCATGAGACGCACGGAAAGCCGGCCTTCGACCTGCTGATCTGCGGCAACGACCGTATTGCGCTGGTCGCCTACCAGTATTTGCTCAGCCGCGGCCTGCGCATTCCGGCTGACGTGGCGGTACTCGGCTACGACAATATGGTGGGCGTTGCCGAGCTGTTCTATCCGCCGCTGAGCACCGTGCAACTCCCCTATTACGAGATGGGCCGCCGCGCCGCGCAGCACCTGATCGAAAACAAAGACGAGCCCTTCACCCACTGGGTTTCCTGCCCCATCGTGGATCGCCAGTCCTGGTGATGACTCCGGCCGATCCAGGGCCGGCGGCCCGTCCGGGGCCGAACGGCCTGGCGCCGGACAGGCAAGCGCCATCTGGAAGGATTACGAGCGTTTCAGCCAGACCGCCGTGTTGCCGGGCAGCTTGCCCGCCTCCGGCAGCGGCTCGCTGGACAGCACCACTTCCGCCTCCTCGGGCAGCGCCATGGCCTGCGTGCCGAAGTTGACCAGGACGCGCAGGTCGCCGTTGTCGAAGGCCAGCACGTCCTTGGCGGAATCGATCCACTGCAGCTGGCCGTCGCCAAGCTTGTGGTCACGGCGCAACTGCAGGATCTGCCGGTACAGCTTCAGCGTGGAGTCCTCCTCGCCCTCCTGGCGGTCCACGGCGTAGCGCGCGTACGACGCCGGCTGCGGCAGCCAGCTCTTGTCGCCGGGGCCGAAGCCGAGGGACGGGGCGTCCGTCTTCCAGGGCAGCGGCACGCGGCAGCCGTCGCGGCCGACGTTCTTGCCCTTGGAGCCGGTGAACATCGGATCCTGGCGGTATTTGGCCTCCAGGGTGGTGTGCTCGGGCAGGCCCAGCTCCTCGCCTTGGTAGACGTAGGTCGAACCGGGCAGAGCCAGGGTCAGCATGGCCAGGGCGTGGACCCGACGCAGGCCCAGCGCCTCGTCCGGCTGCGGCATGCTGGCGTCGATGCCGTTGCCGGGCTTGGCGTGGATGCCCAGCTCCTTCAGGCCGTAGCGCGAGGGTGCGCGCACGGTGTCGTGGTTGGAGCTCACCCAGGTGGTCGGCGCCCCCACCGTGGCGGTCAGCGCCATGGAGTCGTCGATGACCTTGCGGAAGGCGCCCGCGTTCCACTCGGTCAGCAGGTAGTCGAAATTGAACGCCTGGTGCATCTCGTCGGGGCGGATGTAGTTGGCCAGTCGGGAACGTGGCGTGACCCAGGCCTCGGCCACCAGGATGCGGCCCGGATATTCATCGACGATGCGCCGCCAGGCGCGATGGATCTCGTGCACGCCGTCCTGGTCCCACATGGGGCCGACCAGCGAGCTGGTGTCCTGCTCGCTTTCCGCCGCGTCGGGCAGTTCCTTCGCCTTGACCATGCCGTTCGACACGTCGATCCGGAAACCGTCGACGCCGATATCCAGCCAGAAACGCAGCAGCTCCTCGAACTCGGCATGGATCTGCGGGTTTTCCCAGTTCAGGTCGGGTTGCTTGCGGGCGAACAGGTGCAGGTACCATTGGCCGTCCGGCACCCGCTCCCAGGCGGAGTCGCCGAACACGCTTTTCCAGTTGTTCGGCGGCAGTTCGCCGTTCACGCCGCGGCCGTCGCGGAAGATGTAGCGGGCCCGCTCGGGGCTACCGGGCTTCGCCTTCAGCGCGGCCTGGAACCAGGCATGTTCGTCGGAGGTATGGTTGGGAATCAGGTCGACGATCACCTTGATATCCCGCCCATGGGCCTGCTTCACCAGGCGCTTGAAGTCCTCCAGCGTGCCGAACAAAGGATCGACGTCACGGTAGTCGGCCACGTCGTAACCGCCGTCGGCCTGGGGCGATTTATAGAAGGGCGACAGCCACAGCGCATCCACGCCCAGCTTTTCCAGGTAGGGCAGCCGCGAGGCGACGCCCGACAGGTCGCCCATGCCGTCGCCATCGCCGTCGGCGAAGGAGCGCGGGTAGACCTGATAGATCACCGCGTTGCGTGCCCACTCCTGCTGCTGGGTGTTGGCGGCATAGGCGTTCAGCTGGAACGGCGGCAGGGACAGGGCGGCAGTGGTCAGGGCAATGGCGCCCAGGAACTTGCGACGTGAAAAAAACATGGGAGCTTCCTGTTGTTGACATTATTGGTAAGCAGTGTGCGTTTCCTCGCAGAAGCCCGCCCTTTCCTTCAGGCGGGCGCGCAGCCTCGGGGCCAGAGGCCCTAAGGGAAACGGCGCGGTCAGCAGCGGCAGGCAGGCTCGATGAGCGGCTGCAGACCGGTTCGGGCTGGCTACCTGGGTCAGGCGAGAGGCATTCGGGGGAGGAACAGCGCCCAGGATCGGGGGCGTATCGATGGGTTGGAGCATGGGACACCTTGGCTCGAAGACAGCGCCGCCTGGGGGGGACCCCTCAAAAGGCAGGCATCTGTCGCCGTTGTCTTGTTGTTCTTGTCGATTGCCGTCAGCCGAAGTGGGTACAAAGCTGTACCCGGATCAGTGCTGCGCCGTCTAGTTAACGTTAACATATCGTTTGGAATTGCATTTGACAAGCCTTTCGTCGGCTTCTGAGGCGGGTTTGTGTCGAACGTCAGCCGCGGGTGGTGGTGCCGTCCAGCTCGCGCATCAGCAGGGCGTGCTCTAGGTCCACGCCTTCAGGCACCGGCAAATAGAGAATATGGCCGTCGCCCGGGGCCACCTCGGTGCGCTCGCCGCGCTTGTTCTCCAAGGCCTCGAGGCGGAAGTTCAGGTTGCCCTGAGGGGTCATCAGCTCCAGGCGGTCGCCGAGGGCGAAGCGGTTCTTCACCTGCACCTCGGCCAGGTCGCCCCGGCGCTCGCCGGTCAGCTCGCCGACGAACTGCTGGCGCTCGGACAGCGAATAGCCGTACCCGTAGTTCTGGTACTCGTCGTGCACGTGACGACGCAGGAAGCCCTCGGTGTAGCCGCGGTGGGCCAGCGACTCCAGGGTATCCATCAATGACCTGTCGAACGGCCGGCCGGCCACCGCGTCGTCGATCGCCTTGCGATAGACCTGCGCGGTACGCGCCACGTAGTAGTGGCTCTTGGTGCGTCCCTCGATCTTCAGCGAATGCACGCCCATCCGCACCAGCCGCTCGACGTGCTGCACGGCGCGCAGGTCCTTGGAGTTCATGATGTAGGTGCCGTGCTCGTCCTCGAAAGCCTCCATGTACTCGCCCGGCCGCTTGCTTTCCTCGAGCAGCATCAACTGCTCGGTGGGCGCGCCGCTGCCGAGGGTCGGCTCGATCGGTTGCACCGGGACCGGCGCCTGGACGTGGACAATGTTGCCCAGCTCGTCCTCTTTGCCCTCGTGGGCCTTGTACTCCCAGCGGCAGGCGTTGGTGCAGGTGCCCTGGTTGGGGTCGCGGTGGTTGATGTAGCCGGACAGCAGGCAGCGTCCGGAATAGGCCATGCACAGCGCGCCGTGGACGAACACCTCCAGTTCCATGCCCGGCACCTGCTCGCGCATCTCGCCGATCTCCTCCAGCGACAACTCGCGGGAGAGGATCGCCCGGGTCAGTCCCTGGCGGCGCCAGAACTCCACGCTGGCCCAGTTCACCGCGTTGGCCTGCACCGAGAGGTGGATGGCTATCGCCGGGAAGTGCTCGCGCACCAGCATGATCAGCCCCGGGTCGGACATGATCAGCGCATCCGGCTGCATGTCGATCACCGGCTGCAGGTCCTTGAGGAAGGTCTTCAGCTTGGCGTTGTGCGGGGCGATGTTGACCACCACGTAGAACTGCTTGCCCTGGGCATGGGCCTCCGCGATGCCGAGCGCCAGGTGGGCATGGTCGAACTCGTTGTTGCGCACCCGCAGGCTGTAGCGCGGCTGCCCGGCGTACACCGCATCGGCGCCGTAGGCGAAGGCGTAGCGCATGGACTTGAGGGTGCCGGCAGGAGACAGCAGTTCGGGACGGAAGACGGAAGCGGTCATGGCGCAGCGACTCGCAGGAGCGGCGAAAGGGCGGAGGATTCTACTGCGCTTTGCCGGGGCGTGCGTCCTTTCCGATGAGCGCAGGCAGCGGCCGAGGTATCCATGATTTTTATGCGGTACGATCACTGCATAGGCGCTACAGGCCGTGCTATCACTGGTCTTGGCAAGATCAGAAAACAGGAATGAGTATCCCAAGGTATAAAGTCGCCGGCCGTGTATTGATCCAGATCAATTAAATAGTTACTTTTTGTTTCAAGAAGTGGCGAGCTCCAAAAAGCCGCGAATCCCGTCCCCCCAGACACCTGCCGGTCACTCCCCCGATTCTTCCCAGCCAACCAGGCACTCGGGGGCGGATCAAGGAAGCAGCAGAAACCCTGAAATGTTCCACGGAGGAACTTCCATGAAAAACTTTGCGATCCAGGCCCTGGCCCTCAGCCTGTTGACCCTCGGCAGCGTGCATGCCACCGAGGTCGTCAAGGAGACCGAAGATCAGACCACCGGCAAGTCGCTGGGCGGCATGAATGGCATGATGATTGGCGCCATCGGTGGTCCAGTCGGCATGCTGATCGGCGCCGGCATCGGCGCCCTGTTCGGCGGCGAGGCCCAGGAGGCCGCGGGTCTCAGCGAGCACGCCTACGAGGTCGAGTCCACGGACAGCGAGCGGAAGGTACTGCGCGCCCCCAACTGATCGGGCCGCCCCTGCCGCCGCCACGACATCCTTTGCCGCTGCCGGGAACGCCCGGCTTGGCCCCCGACGGGCCGTTTCCGCGAAAGACCCCTCCCTTTTGCCGACCGCCGCAGGCAACCCCTGACCTGCGCAGGGGGCGTGCATTGCCTCTTCCAGTCTTCATCTTTCTGTCCGTCCAGTCACTCCGCCCGCCCGTCGATTGCGGGGATGGCAAGCACAAACAGGGCTACGCTTTATTGATCTGAGTCAATGAAAGCTGATTTTTTGGAGGGATTCCGACAAGCGCTTGTCCGTGATGCGACACTTTGTCGCGAACCGGGCCTGGGGGGGCGAAGCTAAGTCATTGATTTTACGTGCCTGCTCGTCTGGCATGTTTCGTGGAATAACTTTAGTGAAGCCCCCTGAAAATTCCTCGGAGGAACCGCCATGAAAAAGTTCGGCATTCTGGCTCTGACCCTTGGCCTGTTGACCGTCAGCAGCGTCCACGCAGACGAAATCGTCCGGGAAGTCCAAGACCAGACCTCCGGTAAGGCAACGGGTGGCATGAGCGGCATGATGGTCGGAGCGGTCGGCGGACCGATCGGCGCCGTGGTCGGTGCCGGCATCGGCGCGCTGTTCGGCGGTTCCGCCCAGGAAGCGTCGGGCACCAGCGACCGGGCCTATGTGGTCCGCACCGACAGCGGCGAACTGAAGACGGTGCGCTCACCGAATCGCACCTTCGCTGCCGGCGACAAGGTCGAGATCCGCGGCAACCGCCCGCATCCGAAGAAGCCCAAGGCCACCGCCCTGGCCGACGCCAGCGACAGCCTGCGCACCTTCCGCTAAGAGTTCTCCGGCCCGGACCTCCGCCGGGCCGTACCGCGTTCGGCTCTCCCGTCTCCCCTGCCTCCCCCTGGCGATCGAAGCGGCGGGAGAGCCACCCTTACCCCCTCAATGCCACGCCGTCGGCCACTCCCGCGCAACCGGGGCCGCTCAGGCGTTTTTCGGCCATCCCGCACCTCTTTCTCCAGCCTTCTTCCCAAGGGGCGAGCGATCAGCAAGCCCTTGCCGCACCGAACGGCCTGCCCGAGCCGATCCTCCGTGGCAAAACAGCGCTAAAAAGGCAAAAAAAACCCCGAACTTCGTATGGGGGAGGAAGAAGTTCGAGGCTTAACCTCAGACTCCTGGGTGGGAGTCCGAATATCTGCCAACACTTAACACAACAAGGAGCATCGAAAGGCTTTTCAGCCAGTCGTCGAATCTGACTGCACGATCGCTCCAAAAGTTCAGACATGCCGAAAAACATCAGGCTGAAAATGCAGCTTTCCAGAAGGAACTTCCGCCTTCGTGGTGGCTTTCCCGCGATCTGTTCAGTGCGCCTCATCCCAGTTGCCGCCAACCCCGGCCTCCACCAGGAGCGGCACATCCAGCTCGGCGGCGCCGCTCATGCGCGGCAGCAGACCGGCCTTGAGAGCCTCGACCTGATCCTCGCGCACCTCCAGCACCAGTTCGTCGTGCACCTGCAAAATCATCCGTGCATCCAGCCCGGACTCCTGCAGCCAGGCGTCCACCGTCACCATGGCGCGCTTGATGATGTCCGCCGCGCTGCCCTGCATCGGCGCGTTGATCGCCGTGCGCTCGGCAGCCTTGCGCATGGCGCCGTTCTTCGACTGGATCTCCGGCAGGTACAGGCGGCGGCCGAACAGGGTTTCCACGTAGCCCTGCTCGGCGGCCTTCTGGCGGGTGCGTTCCATATAGGCGAGCACGCCGGGATAGCGGGTGAAGTAGCGGTCGATATAGGCCTGCGCCTCCTTGCGCTCGACGCCGATCTGCTTGGCCAGACCGAAGGCGCTCATGCCGTAGATCAGCCCGAAGTTGATCGCCTTGGCGCTGCGCCGCTGGTCCGCGCTGACCGTTTCCGGGGCAATGCCGAACACCTCGGCGGCGGTCGCCCGATGCACGTCCAGGTCGTTCTGGAAGGCGTGCAGCAGGCTCTCGTCCTGGGCCAGGTGGGCCATGATGCGCAGCTCGATCTGCGAGTAGTCGGCGGCCACCAGCCGGTAGCCCTTGGGTGCGATGAAGGCCTGGCGGATCCGCCTGCCCTCGGCGGTGCGGATCGGGATGTTCTGCAGGTTCGGGTCGCTGGAGGACAGCCGCCCGGTGGCGGTCACCGCCTGATGGTAGCTGGTGTGGATGCGTCCGGTGCGCGGGTTGATCTGCTGCGGCAGCTTGTCGGTATAGGTGCCCTTGAGCTTGCTCAGGCTGCGGTGCTGCATGATCACCTGGGGCAGCGGGTAGCCCTGCTCGGCCAGCTCGGCGAGCACGCTTTCCGCGGTGGACGGCTGGCCCTTGGCGGTCTTGGAGAGGACCGGCAGGCCCAGCTTGTCGTAGAGGATGGCGCAGAGCTGCTTGGGCGAGGCCAGGTTGAATGCCTCGCCGGCCAAATCATGGGCATCGCGCTCCAGCTGCTGCAGCTTCTCGCCCAGCTCCAGGCTCTGCTCGCCGAGCAGCTTGGCGTCGACCAGCGCGCCGTTGCGCTCGATGCGCGCCAGCACCGGCACCAGCGGCATCTCGATGTCTTTCAGCACCTTCGCCAGCGCGGGGGTGGCTTCGAGCTTCTGCCACAGGCACTGGTGCAGACGCAGGGTCACGTCGGCATCCTCGGCCGCGTAGGGGCCGGCCTGCTCCAGGGCGATCTGGTCGAAGGTCAGCTGCTTGGCGCCCTTGCCGGCGATGTCCTCGAAGCGGATGGTGCCGTGACCGAGGTATTTCAGCGCCAGGCTGTCCATGTCGTGGCGGGTCGCCGTGGAGTCCAGCACATAGGATTCCAGCATGGTGTCGTAGGCCACGCCACGCACCTCGATGCCGTAATGCGCCAGCACGTTCATGTCGTACTTGGCGTGCTGGCCGACCTTGGCCCTGGCCGGGTCTTCCAGCAGCGGCTTGAGCGCGGCCAGCACCGCGTCGCGCTCCAACTGATCGGGCACGCCCATGTAGCTGTGCGCCAGCGGGATATAGGCCGCCTCATGGGGGGCGACGGCGAAGGACAGGCCGACCAGCTCGGCCTGCTGGGCGTCCAGGCTGGTGGTCTCGCTGTCGAAGGCGATCAGCTCGGCCTGCTCCAGCTTGTCCAGCCAGGCCTCGAAGCGCTGCCGGTCGAGCACGGTCTCATAGTGCGCCCGGGGCGCTGCCGGGTCCGTCCCGGGGCTGTCCGCACCGGCCGCCGAGGCCTCGCGCAGCAGCTCGTCCAGCCAGCTCTTGAACTCCAGCTCGCGGTACAGTCCGATCAGCGCCTCGCGGTCCGCCGCGGCCGGGTGCAGCGCGTCGAGCGGGATGTCCAGCGCCACGTCGGACTTGATGGTGGCCAACTGATAGGATAGATAGGCCATCTCGCGGTGTTCCTCGAGCTTGGCCGGCAGCGACTTGGCGCCGCGGATCGGCAATGCCGGCACCTGCTCGAGGTGGGCATAGATGGTGTCGAGGCCGCCGCCGAGGCCCTGCAGCAGGCCGAGCGCGGTCTTCTCGCCGACCCCGGGCACGCCGGGGATGTTGTCCACCTTGTCGCCCATCAGCGCCAGGTAGTCGATGATCAGCTCGGGGCCGACGCCGAACTTTTCCAATACCCCGGCGCGGTCCAGCACGCTGCCGGTCATGGTGTTGACCAGGGTGATGTGGCCGTTGACCAGTTGTGCCATGTCCTTGTCGCCGGTGGAGATCACCACCGGCCGGTCGGCGAGCGCGCTGCTGCGCGCCAGAGTGCCGATCACATCGTCGGCCTCCACCCCCTCGATGCACAACAGCGGCAGGCCCAAGGCTCGCACGCAGGCGTGCAGCGGCTCGATCTGCGCCCGCAGGTCGTCCGGCATCGGCGGGCGGTGCGACTTGTAATGCTCGAACAATTCGTCGCGGAAGGTGGGCCCCTTGGCGTCGAACACCACCGCGAAGGGGCTGTCCAGATACTGCTTGCGCAAGCTGAGCAGCATGTTCAGCACGCCCTTTACCGCCCCCGTCGGCTTGCCGCTGGAGGTGGTCAGCGGCGGCAGCGCGTGGAAGGCGCGGTACAGGTAGGAGGAGCCGTCCACCAGGACGAGGGGGGTCTGGGTCATGATGAAGAATCAACCTTTTCCGCGGGTGCGGCGCTAGAATGACGGAACCAGTGATGACGAAAGGACAAGGTTACCATGCACACCTTCCCTCGCCTGCTGTTGGCCGGTCTGCTGGCTTTCGGTGTGGTCGGTGCCTTCGCCCAGGAGGATCTGTCCGGCGAGCCGGACGTGACCATCCGAGAGGAGGAGGACAAGATCATCGAGGAGTACCGCGTCAATGGTTTCCTCTATGCCATCAAGGTCACCCCCAAATTTGGCAAGCCCTACTTCCTCGTGCGCGCCGACGGCAACGATGCCAACTTCGTCCGTTCCGACGAGCCGACCATGCGGATCCCCGCCTGGGAAATCTTCAAATGGTAAGCGAGCCCCTCTGACATGTCGGTTTTTACCCCTCTCGAACGCCATGAGCTGGAAACCTTTGTCGCGCCCTACGGGCTCGGCCGGCTGCTGGATTTCCAAGGCATTGCCGAAGGCAGCGAGAACAGCAACTTCTTCGTCAGCCTGGAACAGGGCGAATACGTCCTGACCCTGATCGAGCGAGGTCCGTCGGACGACCTGCCGTTCTTCATTGAACTGCTCGACGTGCTGCACACGGCCGACCTGCCGGTGCCCTACGCGCTGCGCACGGCCGATGGCCAGGCCCTGCGCAAGCTGGCGGACAAGCCGGCGCTGCTGCAGCCGCGCCTGCCCGGCAAGCACGTGCAGGAGCCCAATGCGCACCACTGTCGCGAAGTCGGCACTCTGCTCGCCGGCCTGCACTTGGCGACCTGCAAGAGCCCGCTGCCGCGGCCCAGCGACCGCGGCTTGGAATGGATGCTGGAGAAGGGCCCGGAACTCGCCCTGCTGCTGCCTGACAACCAGCTGCCGCTGCTGCGCGAGGCGCTGGCCGAGGTCACCCGGCTGAAGGCCCGCCTGCTCGCTCTGCCGTCGGCCAACCTGCACGCCGACCTGTTCCGCGACAACGTGCTGTTCGACGGCCCGCACCTGACGGGGGTGATCGACTTCTACAATGCCTTCGCCGGACCGATGCTCTACGACCTGGCGATCGCCGTGAACGACTGGTGCTCGAAGGGCGACGGCACCCTCGACCCCCAGCTCACCCAGGCCATGCTCGCCGCCTACTCCGCCAAGCGCCCGTTCCGCGCCGCCGAGGCCGAACTCTGGCCGGCCATGCTGCGCATCGCCTGCCTGCGCTTTTGGCTCTCCCGGCTGATTGCCGCCCAGGCCTTCGCCGGTCAGCAGGTGCTGATCCATGACCCCGAAGTGTTCCGCTGCCGCCTGCAGGCGCGCCGCCACGTCCAGGTCGCCCTGCCCTTCGCCCTGTAATTCCCTTCGTAAAACCCCTGCCTCACGTAGGGTGGGTTACGGCCTGCGGCCTAACCCACCCTACGAAACGCTGGCACCGCCGCTTGGCCTGGTCCGGCTATGGACGCACGAAGCCCAGGATCGCCTCCACCGTCCGCGTGGCGCCTTCCCCGAAGAGCATGGTCATGTGGTTGCCGGGCACCTCGACGTAGCGCCCATCGGCCACCGCCGCGACCGTCTCCAGCGCCTGCTCGCGCGGCAGGACCGGCGGCGTGCCCGGCGGCCCGTACGCGCCCAGGGCATTGAGCAACAGCATGGGCTGCCTGACGGCGGCCATATGGCCCGGCCAGTCCTCGGCGAGCAGCTTGTCCAGCGCCTCGCCGATCGCCTCGGGGCGGGAGCGCGGCTTGACCGTGCCGTCGTCACGGATTTCCACGTCGGCCCGATAGGCGCTTTCGATGCTCGGGTCCCACCAGCCTGCGTAGAACGGCATCCGTTTAATTGCCGCCAAGTACGCCTCCCACGAGGGATGCACTGTGCCCAGACGGTCCAGGGAGGGCTGGATCAGCTCGCGCACCTGCGGGTGGAATGAGCCGGCAGCATCGATGACCACCAGCTTGTCGACCCGCTCGGGGTAACGCGCCGCCATATAGAGGGCCAGCAAGCCGCCGAACGAATGCCCGCCCAGCACGACCTGCCGCAACCCCAGGGCATCCAGCAGGCCCAGCACGTCTGCGGCATGCTCGGCCATGCTGTAGCCGCTGTCCGGCTTGTCGCTCAGGCCGCGTCCGCGCAGATCCAGGGCCAGTACCCGCAACGCCGGACTCAGGCCCGCCTTGACGAGGCCATCGAACGCATGGGCATTGGCGGTCAGGCCGGGCATGAGCACCAGCGGGAGATCGCCGCCGGGGTGATCCAGACAGTGCAAGCGAATGGCGTTGGCCTGTATGAACCGGTCCATGGGCGGTCTCCTCCGAACTGGGCAGTAATGGATGAAGGGCGTTCGAACGATCCTGTTTCGTTTCCAGAGAATAGCTGCGCGAGGTGCGGGGTACTCGGTTGAGGGCCGCGCAGCGAAGGTGCAGCTCCCATGGCGCCGGGATCACCTGCGCGATGGCTACTGGCTAATTAGGTTTTGTACGAAAAGTCCGGCTTGGTGGCTGGCTCGTCTCGAGAAGCTTCGAGAAGTGCCTGTTTATCGGCCTTTCAACAAGCTTTTCAGGCCCAACTTTTCCTTGCCAACTCCAACTCAACGACTTTTCGGGATTGAGCACCTAGAAATGCTTACTTCCGAACGGCCGCCGCTCTGTCCATGAGGCTGTGCACGATGGCGGCGATTCTTCAAGGCGCCTTCCGGCAGCGCATCTCCGGCGCGCCGTAGCCCCAGGTGACCATGGCTTCACCCTGATGCTCCCAGAAACTCTCGTTGCGCCCCTGGTATCTGGCGCCGCTACCGCTTGGTTGCAGGTACATCAGCGACACGCTGTCGCCGCGCTCGGCGTTCAGGATCGGCGGTTCGGTGGGGAAGAAGGTGGCGATGACCTCGCTGCCCGGCTGGTCGTCGCAGGCGAAGGTGAAGGGGCCGCTGCCTGGAACCAGGCGGTAGCGGGCCTGCAATTCGGCGATGCGCAGTTGGTAGTTGTCCTGCACGCAGCGTTGCCGGTCCTCGCTTTTCCTGCATTCGTTGCGGCCCTTGATCCAGCCGCGCTGCTCGGCCTTGAGGGTCGGCGGATGCTCGTTGGTCGCCTTGGCGCTGGCGGCTGCGTAAGCCTCGGCCAGCTGGCGGTCGAGGGCGACAGGGCCGGGTCCTGGCAGATCAGCTCCTCGATGCTGTCGGCCGCCACCTTGTCGCAGGCATAGGAGGGCCCCTGGGCCTGGGCCGGGATGACCATGCCGAAGCTCAGCAGGACGCAGCAAAGCGGCAGTGCCGTGAAGCTGAAACGATCCTATGACGCGGAGTGGGCGGGTGTTCAACGATAGCTAATCCGAGGTGAGGAGGCCTGTCCGGACGCATAAAGCCCCGGATGAAGCCCGCAGCCCCCCGATGGGTGGCGAGGTGGACGCCCCAAGGACTCGACCAGGCTGGGAGAGTCAGCTTCAGCGGCTCGCAGCCCGAAGGCGCTGCCTTCGCTGGCGAGGACGACCGTACCTGAGGCAACTGGACCAGCTGCGATGCCGCCGTGCTGTATGGCTCCGGACAACAAATCTGCCCTTTGGGCTTTCACCTACCGATGCGGCTTGTCAGGAGGGATTGCACTTTGGCGTGGCCGATCGAAAAGTGCGCGAAGTTCATCCTTTGCAGCTTCCAGGCGCGCCTTCTGTTCCTCGGATAGTTGGCGCCCAGCACGATTGATGTAGAACGTGAGCATCGACATGGCGGAGCAGAATGGTGTTGTCTTGCGGCGCTCGCTGCGTTCTGCGGAGGCCTTGAGGGACTGGGCAATGGCACGCGGATCATCCCAGGTAAATACACCAGGTTCGAGATCCAAGGCGTTGCTGCTCTCCGTGACCTGCCGCGACCAGCGTTTCTGCTCTTCTGGCGAACGACTGTGTTTCGTGAGCTTCGCCATGGTACTCAGTAGGCGTGGGAGGTCTAACGTCTGAATCAAGCCGAGCCGCGAAGCGGCTTCGGCTTGAATGAGTCGTTAGCCTTGAATATTGAATGCCTCATGGTATGCCACAGTGCCCGCGGGCACCGCTCCGTCGAAAGCAATGGCTTGGAAGTACTCCGGCGGGACATCGGGCAGAACAAGTGCAGGTTCTGCTTTGAAACCAAAGTGGCAATAGTATTTCGGCTCTCCCAGCACAACGCAGCCAGCGGCGCCTAGCCTGCGCAACTCAACCAGTGCCTGCCCCATGAGCTGAGTGCCAACTCCTTGTCCTTGATGCTCCGGCGCTATGGAGATGGGCCCCAAACCATACCACCCGTCACTACCATCGGAGATAGATACAGGCGATACGGCAACGTGCCCAACAATATCGCCATTGCTCTCGGCAACAAGTGAGATGGATAGCTGTCCGGCTTTCCGCAGCGCGTTGATTATGTACTGCTCGGTGTGGTTGGTATGGGGAGCATTGAGGAAAGCTGCGGCAGTCACCGACTCGATGACCGCAACGTCTGACGGTACTTCGCTTCGTATTTTGATGCTCATAGCGAGCGCTCTTCTCGATGGCTATTGAAGTTGTAGAAAAAAACCGAAAACCACACCCTTTTCCGACACGGTTTTTTCAAGCCAGGCTCGGTGATAGAGAGCTGATCATTCAGGCATGAAATTGGCAGTAGAAAAGGCTGCCGGCGCTGGTTGCCCTGTAATGAGGCTTGTGAATACCTTGTTGGGTCGTTCGTTGGCGCTTGTATTCATCGCCGGCCCCAGTGAGTAGTTCAACGTTTGGCTTGAGGGGCCGCTCGGTAGCGGATCCCCTCGATGCACTGGTTAGCCATTCTTAGCGACAATGTTTGTGGCGATTCCATCGATGCTTATTTGGTTCTTTTCCTCCCAGTAGCGCTTCAAACCTTCCTGCCCCTTCTTCATGGCCCAGTCATTAAGCAATTCTCGATCACCAACATAGGTGTAATACGGAACGGACATTCCACAAGACGTTTGCACGAGGTCGAGCGTAACGTCAAATATCTGGCGCGCGCCAGGCAGGGGTTTGAACAGAGATACCAAATCGGCCCATTCGGGGTCGTTCTTGTGAACAACCTTTGCGATGCCGTAAAGCCGTAGGATTAGCGGCCGACCATCAAAGGCGCAAAACATAATGGTCATTCGCGGGGCTTGCTGCACATGGGCGGAAGTTTCGTTGCTACTTCCGGTAACGTTTAACCAGACGACACGGTTGTTGCTCAGAACTCTCAATGAGTCCATGCCTTTGGGGGAAACGTTCACACGACTGTCTGCGGTGGCTGTTCCGACGAAGAAAATTCGTTGTTCGGCGATGAATTGAATATGTTTGTCGGATAGTTCGGTAAATCGTTGGCCCATTGGGTTCCTCGTATTGGCAGATGGTCGGCGTTTTTCAGTAGTTGTCGCGTCGACCGTGTTTTTATGCCGCCTGTTGCAGCGGCGTTTGTTTCCGCTCCGGGTTGAGCATGAGCGCCCCGACCGGATCCCAGTTGCGCCTCTTGCCTGACCAACGCTCCGGCGTGCGGGCGCGGGCTTGCTGGTACAGCGCATCCCGCCAAGCCAGTACCTCGCGATCCAGCCCTCGGTGACGCTCGTCCGGCGTCACGAAGCGGACCCCGCCTGTGCCGGTGCTCATGGTTGTACCAGTGCATGAGCTCCCTGACGATACTCATCGAGCTGTGATGCGGACGAAACGTCCGCCACAAGCAGTGTGTATATGAGGAGTAGAGAGGTCATCAAACGGATTGAGGCAGATGGGTGGTACTTGGTCACTGTCAAAGGCGATCACCACCACTTCAAACATCCAACCAAGCCGGGAAGAGTGCAAAATCAAGGTTCCCACACCGCTCCCTCCGCAGGCTGGCAATGCCCCGATCGATGCTCACTGACGAACTCTGGTCGAAGCTGGAAAAGGTTCTGCTTCAGCAAGACATTCACCACAAGCCGGATCTGCGCATGACGGTCGAGGGGATGCTCTACCGGATGCGCGCAGGCTGCCCCTGGAGAGACCTGCCCAGCGCCTTCGGGCGCTGGAACTCGGTCTACAAGCGCTTCAATGCGTGGTCGGCGGCCGGCAAGTGGCTCAAGGTTTTCAACAGGCTGATCGAGGAACCCGACTTCGAGTGGGCGTTCATCGACGGTAC